>NZ_WXWP01000230.1:0-21792 GCF_009904765.1 Vibrio sp. V39_P1S14PM300 | reverse complement strand
TCGACGTTTATCGGTCTGCGCTACCTGAGAGGCCGCTCAGGCGACAGGTTCAGTCGGTTTGTTTCTTATATGTCCACCGCAGGCATCACCATTGGTGTGATGGCGTTGGTGACCGTTCTGTCGGTCATGAATGGCTTTGAAGCACAGCTTAAAAGCCGGATTCTTGGTGTCTTGCCTCAGGCTGTGATTGCGCAAGGCGATGATCGCACCAGCTATACTGCCGAACCGCCGGCATTTATTACCTCGTTGTCAGCGGCAAAGAAGCCAGAGCCTATTGTACGCAGTGAAGCGGTCATTCAAAGCGCGTCAGAGCTGAGCGCAGGCTTGATGGTTGGGATTGAGCCCGGTGATGATGACCCGATCGAAAACTATCTGATAGCTGGCCGGATTTCGGCGTTGCAGCCGGGTAAGTATCAGGTGTTCCTTGGCCATACCCTGGCGCGTAACCTGAACGTTTCGCTGGGTGATAAAGTCCGCCTGATGGTCACCAGTGCCAGTCAGTTTACCCCGTTGGGCCGGATTCCGAGCCAACGTAACTTTACCGTTGCCGGAATTTTCAATACCGGCTCTGATGTCGATGGCCAGCTAATGGTGACACACCTGCATGATGCAGGTCGCCTATTGCGCTTCAAATCCGATACCATTTCTGGCTGGCGCCTGTTCTTTAACGATCCGTTTGTCGTCAGTGAGCTGGCAACCAAATCGTTGCCGGACGGCTGGCACTGGAGTGACTGGCGTGAGCAGCGCGGCGAGTTATTTCAGGCCGTGCGAATGGAAAAGAATATGATGGGTTTGATGCTGGGGCTGATTGTCGGTGTCGCAGCATTTAACATCATCTCTGCGCTGATCATGGTGGTGATGGAGAAGCAGTCGGAAGTGGCTATTTTGAAAACACAAGGCATGACCAGCAATCAAATCCTGACGATTTTCATGGTGCAGGGGGCAAGCAGCGGCGTGATTGGTGCGGTTGTCGGTGGTGTCCTCGGTGTCGCACTGGCTGCCAATCTGAATACGTTGCTCGATACCATGGGCGTCGCGCTATTGTCCATTGGTGGAGAGCTGCCGGTGATGATCAGTCCATGGCAGATCTCGGTCGTGGTTTTACTGGCGGTTGCACTGAGCTTACTGGCAACCCTGTTTCCTTCTTACCGCGCATCTTCTGTTAAACCCGCTGAGGCTTTGAGATATGAATAACCTTTTACACTGTCACGATGTATGTAAGACCTACCGGGAAGGTGGGTTGGACACACAGGTTTTAAAAGGCGTCAGCTTTGACATCCAGGTTGGGGAGTTGGTCTCGATCATCGGTTCGTCCGGATCGGGCAAAAGTACGCTGCTGCACATTCTGGGCGCATTGGATGATGCGAGCCGGGGTGGGGTCACTTTTCTTGGTCACGATCTCTCGGCGCTGTCTTCCAATAAACAAGCCAAAATCCGCAATCAACATTTAGGGTTTGTGTATCAGTTTCACCATTTGCTGGCGGATTTTAGTGCACTCGAAAATGTGGCGATGCCGCTGTTGATCGGTGGCGCTAAGGTCAGCGATGCGAAACAGCAGGCCAGTGAGTTGCTGGAAAAAGTTGGTCTGGGGCATCGGATGGAACACCGCCCGGCAGAGCTGTCTGGTGGGGAACGTCAGCGTGTGGCGATAGCCCGTGCCTTGGTCAACAAGCCGGATCTGGTGCTGGCCGATGAACCTACCGGTAACTTGGACCATAAAACCGCACTGGCGATTTATGATCTGATGCGTGAGCTGAACAGGGAATCTGGTACCGCGTTTCTTGTCGTCACTCATGACGGTGAACTGGCGGCGAAAATGGATCGTCAGTTGCATATGCAAGATGGTCTGTTGCTGAACGTGGAGGTGGCGTAAGTGTTGTCCTCCCTGTCGTTGTTTATTGGCGGGCGTTTCAGCCGCGCCAAACAGCGTAACAAAATGGTGTCGTTCATCTCGCTGTCTTCCACCATCGGCATCGCTGTTGGTGTGGCGGTGATCATCATTGGTTTGTCTGCCATGAACGGTTTTGAGCGTGAGCTGGAAAATCGGGTTCTTTCCGTGATTCCTCACGGCGAATTTGAAGGGGTGCGTAGCCCGATTGAAGATTGGTCTTCGGTGATCAAACAGGCTGAACAACATCCACAGATCACCGCAGCAGCGCCCTACGTGAAATTTACCGCACTGGCAGAAAAAGGCCAAAAACTCAAAGCGATAGAAGTACGTGGCGTGGATCCCCAAAGTGAAGCGACTGTGTCAAAAATTGCTGAGTTCGTCGACCCGTCTGCCTGGCAGGCATTTAAGCCGGGACAGCAACTGGCGATTTTGGGGCAGGGCGTAGCCGATTATCTCGGCGTGAAAAAGGGGGATTACCTGACCTTAATGATCCCGACCAGCAATACCACCAAGCAGGTGCAAGCACCAAAGCGAGTTCGGGTGCAAGTGGCAGGGTTATTGGCGCTCAATGGCCAGATCGATCATAACCTGGCGATGGTGCCTCTGGCAGATGCACAGCAGTACGCCAATATGGGCAGTGCGGTTACCGGGGTGTCGGTCAAAGTGTCCGATGTCCTCAACGCCACTCAGATCGTGCGTGAGGCAGGAAATACGCTTAACGTCTATGTGTATCTGCGCAGCTGGCAGCAGAAATTTGGTTTCCTGTATCGAGATATTCAGCTGGTACGTACCATTATGTATCTGGTAATGGTATTGGTGATCGGTGTCGCGTGCTTCAATATTGTCTCGACTCTGATGATGGCCGTTAAAGATCGCGCATCAGAAATCGCGATACTTCGCACAATGGGGGCCACTGACGGGTTAATTAAGCGCATATTTGTCTGGCAAGGCGTGTTTTCCGGTGTACTGGGGAGTGTTGTTGGCAGTGTGATTGGTCTGGCTGTAGCGTTCAACCTTACGCCGATGGTGAAAGCTCTGGAAAGCCTGATTGGGCATCAGTTTCTGTCTGGTGATATTTACTTTGTGGATTTTCTTCCCTCACAGGTGCATCTGGACGATGTTGTGTTGGTGTCAGGAACCGCCATCATACTGAGCCTGCTGGCGACCTGGTATCCCGCGTCACGAGCGAGCCGGCTCAACCCAGCCAGCGTGCTGAGTGGTAAATAACAAAAAAGGACCACACGGTCCTTTTTTCATACTTGCTTAACGCTTTTTGCAGTCAGAAAAATATCCCTGATCGCAATTGTCTGTTTTCGGCCTTCTGTCACGTGAGGTGGTGAACTACCGTTGCTGACGTTTCTGCCAGCTTCTCACGACAGAGTAGCGCCACAAACCTTTAATGCCAAAGTAACCCACGATGGCACTGACCACGCCGCAAATCATGCAGCCGAGCAGGAATGGCGGTCCGATGGTTTGCATCTGGTGCAACAAAAATTCCCACGAAAGTTCGAAATGAAAAGGTTGTGGCGGGACATGCATTACCCAGGCGCCAAGTTTGTAAGCAAAATAGAACAGAACCGGCATGGTGATCGGATTGCTGACCCAGACCAGTGCAACGGACAGTGGCAGATTGACACCGCATGCAATCGCCAGTCCGGCTGACATGATCATCTGACTGGGGAGCGGAACAAACGCCATGAATAAGCCGACCGCAAATGCGCCGGCGGCAGAGCGGCGGTTTAAACACCACAGGTTCGGGTTGTACAGAACATTGCCAAAAATTTTCAATGCCTTCTGACGTTTGATGACCTCGTGATCTGGCATGAAACGCTTGATAAATTTTCTTGGCATGGGGCGATGACTCTCTTATCAAATTATTGGACGTTAGCTTCGTTCAGTCTCACACTCTTAACGTCACCACACTGGCTGACCCTGCCCTGTGGGTTGTGGTGTGTCCCTGTTCTGATCGTCTTGATAACAAGTCTGAAGTACAGAAAGTTAAGATGCCTGACAGGAAGTTTAGCTGCAATTCTCGTTATCCTCTTTCAAGGCAACGTACTGCGATGGCAAGCAGATTCTCTGTTCCTAGCAGGTCAGGATATTACCATAAAAGCCGACGTTGACAGCTTTTTTAAGCAAATAAGTCACGGATATGATGGAAAAGTGGTGATTACCGCCATCAATGGCCAACCCTTGTCGTACTTTCAGCAGCCACGTGTTCAGTTGATTGCGCCGCGTCCGCTAATGCCTGGTGAGGTAGTGACGGCGCAAGTGTCGTTGAAGAGTATGATCGGGCTCAGAAATGAAGTCGGTTTTGATCGCGAACGTTACGCGTTCAGTCAGCGCTTGTTGGCGCGTGCAGTGATTGTTAAAGGTTCATCCTGGTTCAGTGAATCATCCAATCACCTGCGCAGCCGGCTGTTCACACTGATTCGACAATCGTTAGCGGCCAGTCCGGAGCGTTCACTGTTGTTGGCTCTGACGTTTGGTTACCGAGGTGAGATTGAGCCTGACTTATGGCAGTCGCTGCGCAATAGCGGGCTGGCACATCTGGTGGCCATTTCCGGTTTGCACATCGGTATCGCTTTCTCCGTCGGGTTCATGATGGGCACGCTGGTGTTGCGGTTGTCGTATCGTGCGCTATTGTTGCCCTGGCTACTGGGCTGCGTGGTGGCCGGTTGTTATGCCTGGCTGGCGGGGTTTTCGCTTCCCACCGAACGGGCGCTGATCATGTGTCTGCTAAATGTCTTGTTCTCGTTGCTGAATTTACGGGTGAGTCTGGTTGGGCGGATATTGGCGACGCTTGCGTTGGTGTTGCTGTGGGATCCTCTGGCTTCGCTGGCGGTCTCGTTTTGGTTATCCTTTCTCGCTGTCACGGTGGTGTTCACTTATCTGGCTCGTCACTCTGTGACTGACAACCTGTTCATCAGGCTGACGAAAATGCAACTCTGGTTGGTGACTTGTATGCTGCCAGTCAGTTTATGGTTTTTCGATGGCATTACCCTGGCCAGCGCTTTGTACAACCTCATTTTTGTGCCGTGGTTTTCCTTTTTTGTTGTGCCCTTAACCTTAGCCGGGCTGACGTTCAGTGCGGTGCTACCCGATACAGCGACGGTGCTTTGGAACGGCGTTGCCTGGACGCTGAAACCGGTTATCTACGCGATTGACTGGGTGGGAGAGCTCTGGTGGACACTCAACGCGGTTTGGATACTGCGATTCGGGATGATGTTTGTCGTGGCACTGTTGTGGCCCTTGCTGAGTGGCTCTGCGCGACTCTGGCTATTGATGCTTTGTGTGATGGCGGGCTGGTTAACCGACAGGCCGCAAAGCGTGAACCGATGGCGTCTGGATGTCCTGGATGTCGGCCATGGCCTCGCTGTGGTGATCGATAAAAATCGCCGGGCCATTGTTTATGATACCGGTTTGGCGTGGGAAAACGGCAGTATGGCCGATGCGGTGATTTTGCCGTTGCTGCGTAAACGCAATATTCGCTCTCTGGACGGACTGATTCTCAGTCACATGGACTCCGATCACTCGGGTGGCTGGCAACAGATTCAACGTGCATGGTCACCGGGTTGGATTCGTGCCAGCCAGGACTCTCCCGATTTTTCACCATGCATTGCTAAGCAAACCTGGCGGTGGAACAGCCTGGACTTTGAGGTATTGTGGCCGCAACAAGGGGTGATGCGCGCGTACAATTCGCACTCGTGCGTCTTGCGCTTGAGCGATCCTGTTTCCGGCGTCAGGGTGTTGTTGACGGGTGACATTGATGCACTGGTTGAGTGGATGCTGGTCCGTCAACCGCAGTTATTGCGCAGTGAGATAGTGATTGTGCCGCATCATGGGAGTAAAACTTCGTCAATCCAGCCGTTTGTCGATGCGGTCGGGGCTCATTATGCTTTTGCCTCTTTAGCTCGGGACAATCGCTGGGGAATGCCTGCGGATCAGGTGGTATCGCGTTATCAGGCGGCGGGCACCACTTGGTTGGACACGGGTCACAATGGGCAAATTTCGCTCTTGGTTGAGCAAGGCCAGTGGCGGGTGGAAAGCCTGCGACAAAGCGAGTCTTGGTATAGGCATATCTTGCGGAAGCGAGTAGAATAGGAAGATTAATACAATCAAAAGTACCATTCGTATATGTCATTGAATCAAGACGAGACCACCTGGCAGACGTTCCGTCGCTTGTGGACTTACATCCGCTTATACAAAGCGGGACTGGGTGTGGCGGTTGTCGCCCTGGTGATCAACGCTATCGCAGATACTTACATGGTTTCTCTGCTCAAACCGCTGCTTGATGAAGGGTTTGGCGACACTCAATCCAATTTTCTCAAAATTCTGCCATTCATCATTTTTGGCATGATGTTGGTGCGCGGTGTGAGTAGCTTTGTTTCTGACTATTGCCTAAGCTGGGTTTCTGGCAACGTGGTCATGTTACTTCGCCGAAAAATATTCAATCATTTCATGCATATGCCTGTGTCTTTCTTTGACAGAGAGTCCACCGGAGGCTTGCTTTCACGCATCACTTATGACACCGAACAGCTGGCAGGAGCGACCAGCAAAGCGTTGGTGAGTATTGTACGTGAAGGTGCCAGCATCATTGGTCTGCTGACCCTGATGTTTTGGAACAGTTGGCAGTTATCACTGGTTCTGCTGGTGGTTGCGCCTCTGGTCGCTTGGGCGATTGGGATCGTTTCTAAGCGTTTTCGCAAGATTTCCAAGAACATGCAAACCACGATGGGCCATGTTGCAACTTCCGCTGAACAAATGCTGAAAGGCCACAAAGTGGTGCTGAGTTACGGTGGTCAGGATGTCGAAAGCGCACGGTTTGACTCAGTCAGTAACCGCATGCGCCAGCACTCAATGAAGTTAGTGTCAGCGCAGGCTATCGCCAACCCAGTGATTCAGATTATCGCCTCTATTGCGTTGGTTACAGTACTTTTCTTGGCGAGTGTGGACTCCATCCGTGAAACGCTCACTCCGGGGACATTTACGGTCGTGTTCTCGGCGATGTTTGGTTTGATGCGCCCTCTGAAAGCGCTAACCAACGTGACGTCGACATTCCAGCGCGGTATGGCAGCGAGCCAAACACTGTTTGCTCTGATCGATCTGGATACGGAGCAGGACAACGGTGATTACGAAACCAAGCAAGTGCGTGGCGATATTGAAGTGAAACACGTGACGTTCACGTACAGCGGTAAAGAAAAACCGGCGCTGCGAGATGTCAGTTTCAATATCCCACCGGGCAAAACCGTGGCTCTGGTTGGGCGGTCTGGCTCAGGTAAGAGTACCATTGCGAATCTGTTTACTCGTTTCTATGACGTCGATTCTGGTTCGATACTGCTTGATGGCCACGATATTCGTGAATACAAGTTGACTAACCTGCGTCAGCATTTTGGTCTGGTGTCGCAGAACGTGCATTTGTTCAATGACACCATCGCCAACAACATCGCCTATGCGGCGAAAGAGCAATACAGTCGTGAACAAATTGAACAGGCGGCCAAACTGGCTCATGCGATGGAGTTTATTGACAATCTGGACGAAGGCCTAGACACCATGATTGGTGAAAACGGCGCCAGCTTGTCTGGCGGGCAGCGTCAACGTATCGCCATCGCACGTGCCTTGTTGCGTGATTCGCCGGTGCTGATTCTCGACGAAGCCACCTCGGCGCTTGATACAGAAAGCGAAAAAGCGATTCAGATGGCGCTGGATGAGCTGCAAAAAGATAAAACGGTGTTGGTGATCGCTCACCGACTGTCAACCATTGAAGCCGCCGATGAGATTCTGGTGGTGGATGAGGGTGAAATCATCGAGCGTGGTTCGCACGCTGAGTTGATAGCCAAAGATGGCGCCTATGCTCAGTTGCATCGTATTCAGTTTGGTGAGTAAGCGTGATTGAGAAAATCTGGTACGAAAATCATCCACTCAAATATCTGTTGTGGCCACTATTGTGGCCGCTAAGTCAGCTGTACCGCCATATCAGTGCTGGCCGAAAACAGGATTATCAATCCGGCAAAAAGCACAGTTATCGGGCACCGGTTCCGGTCGTGGTCGTTGGCAATATTACCGCGGGTGGGAATGGGAAAACGCCGATGGTGGTGTGGCTGGTTGAGCGTCTGCAACAGCAAGGTTATACGCCCGGTGTGGTGTCCCGTGGTTATGGCGCTAAAGCGCCCCAGTATCCTCTGGTTGTCACGCCAGAAACGCCAGCGATTCACTGCGGCGATGAGCCTAAGTTGATTGCACAACGCACCGGGGCACCCGTTGCAGTGTCTCCGGTACGTAGCGACGCCGTAGACGCGTTGCTGCCGTTAGGCGTTGATATCATCATTACCGACGATGGACTGCAGCACTATGCGTTGCAGCGTGACATTGAGATCAGTGTTATGGATGGTGCTCGCCGTTATGGCAATCAGTCTTTGATCCCGTTAGGACCACTGCGTGAGCCGCTCAGTCGTCTTGAAGAGGTTGATTTTATCATCAACAACGGTGGTGACCCGCAGCCGGGTGAAATGGCAATGACACTCAGCCCGGGCCTGGCGGTGAACTTAACGCACGCCGACAAAACTTTGGTTAGTCAGTTGAAAGCGCTGGTGGCATTCGCCGGTATTGGTCACCCGCCGCGGTTTTTTGCCACGCTGGAAAAACTGGGTGCTGATCTGGTCGTAACCAAAGGGTTCGCGGATCATCAGGAATATCAAGCGTCTGAGCTGGAAGCACTTGCAAGCCAGGGGACGAACGTCATAATGACAGAAAAAGACGCAGTAAAATGTCGTGAATTTGCAGCGGATAACTGGTGGTATTTGCCAGTTGATGCCAGGTTTAGTGAACAGGATGAGCTGCGAATCTTAAATCGAATTAAAGAGGTTATGGAACAATATGGATCACCGTCTGCTTGAGATCGTTGCCTGCCCGGTATGTAAAGGCAAACTGACTTACGATAAAGACAGCCAGGAACTTATCTGTAAACTGGATCGTCTTGCCTATCCGATCAAAGATGGCATCCCGGTATTGCTCGAGCCTGAAGCGCGCACCATGTCGATGGATGAGGGAAGATAATGGCTTTTACCGTTGTTATCCCTGCACGCTATCAGTCTACTCGTTTACCAGGTAAGCCGCTTGCTGATATCGGTGGCAAACCTATGGTGCAGTGGGTTTATGAGCAGGCGAGACAAGCCGGGGCGGATCGTGTGGTTGTAGCAACCGATGACGTACGTGTACAACAAGCCGTCGAAGCGTTTGGCGGTGAAGTGTGCATGACCTCAGCCGAACACGAATCTGGTACCGAACGTCTGGCGGAAGTGATTGAACGGCTGAAAATCGATGCCTCACACATTATCGTGAACGTTCAGGGCGACGAACCCCTGATCCCACCAGCGATCATTGCTCAAGTGGCCAACAATTTGGCCAACAGTGACGCGCCAATGGCAACGCTGGCGGTTGAAATTAGCGATGAAGCGGAAGTGTTCAATCCCAATGCGGTTAAGGTCGTGACTGATAAAGACGGCTACGCGTTGTATTTCAGCCGCGCCACGATCCCATGGGATCGCGACCAATTTTCTTCGCAGCCGGCACATATTGCTCAGCCACTGATGAGGCATATTGGCATTTACGCTTACCGTGCTGGTTTCATTAACACGTATGTGAATTGGGCACCGTCGGCGCTGGAAAAAATTGAGTCTCTGGAGCAGTTGCGCGTGCTGTGGTACGGCGAAAAAATCCATGTGGCCGTTGCGCAAGAAGCGCCAGCAGCGGGCGTGGATACCCCAGAGGACTTGGACGCAGTGCGCAAAATTGTAGCCTCCAAGTGATTCGATCCAATAATAAAAAGCTCCCCTAGGGAGCTTTTTATTGGTTTGAGGAAGACCTTAAGTTTAACGATACACAAACTCAAATTTTGTTGTCGTAGTCATTGCGCTGCGGACACGTGGCTAAAATCTCTCTTCTTCCGGTATCTTTGACCTCTTCTAAAATGACGTCAAATCCCCATAAGCGGTAAAGGTGTTTCAACACTTCGTTATAGCTCTCATCCAGTGGAACGCGATTATGCGGAACGTACTGAAGGGTAAGAGAACGGTCACCGCGAACATCGACGTTGTATACCTGAATGTTTGGTTCGAGGTTGCTGAGATTGTACTGGGCTGCGAGTTTTTCTCGGATCTGCCGGTAACCCATTTCATCATGGATCGCACTCACTTCAATGAAGTTTTTCCGGTCGTCATCAACAATGGAAAATAGCTTGAAGTCGCGGATCAACTTGGGTGACAGGTATTGACTGATAAAGCTTTCATCTTTGAAATTATGCATCGCAAAGTGAACGGCTTCCAGCCAGTCACTGCCAGCCAGATCCGGGAACCACTCTTTGTCTTCATCGGTCGGCTCTTCACAAATCCGTTTAATATCACGAAACATCGCAAAACCGAGCGCGTAAGGGTTGATACCGCTGAAATACGGGCTGTTGTAAGGCGGCTGCGCGACCACGCTGGTGTGGCTATGGAGAAACTCCAGAATGAATTTGTCCGATACCAGGCCCTCATCGTACAGATGGTTCAGAATGGTGTAATGCCAGAAGGTGGCCCAGCCTTCGTTCATTACCTGAGTCTGTTTCTGAGGGTAAAAATACTGACTGATTTTACGCACGATCCGGACGATCTCACGTTGCCAGGGCTCTAGCAGGGGAGCATGTTTTTCAATGAAGTACAGGATGTTTTCTTGTGGCTCGTTCGGAAAGCGTTGCTTCTGATCTTCCGCTTTAATTTTAGACTTTGGCACGGTTCGCCACAGCTCGTTGACTTGAGATTGAAGATACGCTTCACGCTCTTCCTGACGAGCTTTTTCTTCCGCAATGGAGATTTTTTCCGGACGTTTATAGCGGTCCACGCCGTAATTCATCAACGCGTGACACGAGTCGATCAGGGCTTCGACTTCCGTGACACCGTATTTTTCCTCGCATTCGACGATATAATTTTTCGCAAATAACATGTAGTCAATGATGGAGCTGGCATCAGTCCAGGCCTGGAACAGATAATTACCCTTAAAGAAGGAGTTGTGTCCATAGCTGGCGTGCGCCATAACCAGCGCCTGCATGGTTACTGAATTCTCTTCCATCAGGTAGGCGATACACGGGTCCGAGTTGATGACTATTTCGTAAGCCAGTCCCATTTGACCGTGTTTGTAGCCTTGTTCGGTTTGAATGAATTTTTTACCGAACGACCAGTGATTATAATTGATTGGCATACCAATACTGGAGTAGGCATCCATCATCTGCTCTGACGTGATCACCTCAATCTGATTGGGGTAGGTGTCAAGGCGGTAGTGTTCGGCTACCCGCTTGATCTCTTTGTGATAACGCTCAAGCAGGTCGAACGTCCAATCGGGGCCATCCGGCAGGCACTTAGTGTTTTTTTTCGCTTTTGTTCTTGTGGTCGCTGTCATAACGGCCTCCCTAAGCGGTTTCTTTCCTGAATAGCTCCCTGAACACAGGGAAGATGTCGTCAACAGTGCGGATGTTTTTCATTGCAAAGTTGTCGAACTGGTTTTCTATTTTCTCGTATTCATGCCACAGCGTCTGATGGGATCGGCGGGTAATTTCAATATACGAGTAGTACTGACAGTTAGGCAGCAAGTTATTTACCAACAATTCTTTACAGCGTGGTGAGTCGTCTGCCCAGTTGTCGCCGTCGGATGCCTGGGCGGCATAGATGTTCCACTCGCCAACCGGGTAACGTTCCGCAATGATCTCCTTCATCAGTTTCAGAGCGCTTGAAACGATGGTGCCCCCGGTTTCCTGAGAGTAGAAGAATTCATGTTCATCGACTTCTTTGGCTTGCGTATGGTGACGAATGAACACAACATCGACGTTTTCGTAGGTCCGGGTTAGGAACAAATACAGCAGAACATAAAAACGTTTGGCGATGTCTTTGGTTGCCTGATCCATTGAACCAGACACATCCATCAGACAAAACATCACTGCCTGGCTGGACGGAACCGGGCGTTTTTCGTAATTCTTGAAGCGCAGGTCGAAAGTATCTATAAATGGTACGCTCTCGATTTTTTGGCGTAGCTCTTGAATCTCTTTTCTCAGGCGTCGTTCTTCCAGAACCTGAGCTGGTTCTTGATTTTCAATTCGCTCCAGTTCTTCCTCTAACTCCTGGAGCAGACGTTTTTTGCTGGCGGTCATAGCCGTGCGGCGCGCAAGAGATTGCTGCAGCGAACGCACGATAGCAATGTTTGAGGGCATGCCTGCGGTTTGGTAACCCGAGCGATGGGTTTTCCATTCTGTGATTTTATTAATTTGGTTTTTTTCCAGATTAGGCAGCTCTAAATCCTCGAAGAGTATGTCGAGGTATTCGTCTTTTGAAATCTGGAATACAAATTCGTCCTGACCTTCGCCGTCCGGGCTGGCGTCGCCTTCTCCGGCTCCACCGCCTTGACCGCCTCCTTTGGGGCGTTCAATTTTGTCGCCAGTGATGAACTGATCGTTACCGGGATGAACACGCTCACGCATGCCGCCGCGGCCCTGGTGAAAGGTCGGTTCTTTGATGTCCCGGTGTGGAATAGACACATCTTCGCCGGTCTCGGTGTTCGTAATCGAACGACGATTGACTGCGTCTGCAACTGATTCTTTTATCTGGTCTTTATGACGGCGCAGGAAGCGTTGCCGGTTCACTGCACTTTTATTTTTGCCATTCAGACGTCTATCAATGAATTGCGCCATAAGTGACCCCTTAATGTCCGTATACACCTAGAAAGAGGCGGGTGCGAGTGCCCACAAGCACTCACACTGACCATTTCTCCGCGTTGTAGGTGCTGTTAAGAGGATTTACGTACGCGCAAATACCACTCAGACAACAACCTGACCTGTTTCTCGGTGTAGCCTTTCTCCATCATACGATTAACGAAATCGTCGTGTTTCTTCTGATCTTCCGAAGAGGTTTTGGCATTGAAGGAGATAACAGGCAGCAATTCTTCCGTGTTGGAGAACATTTTTTTCTCGATAACCGTGCGCAGTTTTTCGTAACTGGTCCACACCGGATTTTGCCCATTGTTGTTGGCGCGGGCACGCAATACGAAGTTAACGATCTCGTTACGGAAATCTTTAGGGTTGCTGATACCAGCTGTTTTCTCGATTTTTTCCAGTTCACTGTTGAGTGAGGCACGGTCAAACAACTGTCCGGTTTCTGGATCTCGGTATTCCTGATCCTGGATCCAGAAGTCTGCATAGGTAACGTAGCGATCAAAGATGTTCTGACCGTATTCGGAGTAGGACTCAAGATACGCGGTCTGAATCTCTTTGCCGATAAACTCAATGTAGCGTGGCACCAGATACCCTTTCAGGAATTCCAGGTAGCGCTCAGCGGTTTCTTGTGGGAATTGCTCTCGCTCTATCTGCTGCTCAATGACGTAAAACAGGTGGACTGGGTTAGCCGCCACTTCCGTTTGGTCGAAGTTGAACACACGCGAAAGAATTTTGAACGCGAAACGGGTCGACAGACCACTCATGCCCTCATCCACACCAGCGTAGTCACGGTATTCTTGGTAGCTTTTCGCTTTGGGGTCGGTATCTTTCAGCGTTTCGCCGTCATACACCCGCATTTTCGAATAGATGGATGAGTTTTCTGGATCTTTCAGGCGTGACAGAATACTAAATTGTGCCAGCAAGCCAAGCGTGCTTGGCGAGCAGGGCGCTTGAGCCAGTTCGGAATGATCCAGCAGCTTCTGGTAGATTTTGACTTCTTCGGACACACGTAAGCAGTAGGGCACTTTAACAATGTACACCCGATCCAAGAAGGCCTCGTTGTTTTTGTTGTTGCGGAACGTCTGCCACTCTGATTCGTTGGAGTGCGCGAGAATCATACCGTCAAACGGCAACGCCGAAAGTCCTTCGGTCCCGTTGTAGTTGCCTTCCTGTGTGGCGGTTAGCAATGGGTGCAGAACTTTGATCGGTGCTTTGAACATTTCGACAAATTCCATTAACCCTTGGTTGGCTTTACACAGGGCACCGGAGTAACTGTATGCGTCGGGATCGTCTTGTGAATAGTGTTCCAGTTGACGAATATCGACTTTACCCACCAAAGATGAAATGTCCTGGTTGTTCTCATCACCAGGCTCCGTTTTAGCTATGGCGACCTGATCCAGAATCGATGGACGAACTTTTACCACTTTGAATTTAGAGATGTCGCCACCAAACTCATGCAGGCGTTTGGCCGCCCAAGGAGACATGATCGAGCGAAGATAGCGTTGCTCGATACCGTATTCTTGCTTGAGCAGCTCACCGTCCTCATTGACGTCAAACAGACAAAATGGGTGGTCGTTAACCGGGCTGCGCTGGCCGTTCGCGGATAGCACATAAATAGGAAGTTGCTGCATTAACGCTTTCAACTTCTCGGCCAGTGATGATTTACCGCCCCCGACAGGACCAAGTAAGTACAGGATTTGCTTGCGTTCTTCGAGACCTTGTGCAGCGTGTTTTAGGTACGACACAATTTGTTCAATTGAGTCCTCCATGCCATAAAAGTCCTGAAAAGTTTTGTAGCGGGAGATGACCCGGTTCGAAAACAGCCGGCTGAGGCGGGGATCGTGTGAGGTATCGACGAGCTCGGGCTCACCGATAGCCATTAGAAGGCGCTCAGCGGCGTTCGCGTAGGCACTTTTGTCCTCTTTACACAGCGCCAGGAAGTCTTGTATGGATAACTCTTCATCCTTGGCAGCTTCGTAGCGTGCTTGATAGTGGTCGAAAATACTCATAATCAATTCCCCTCTGAACCTGTCACAGTGACAAACAACTCGCAATGGACTACAAATCCTTTACTTCTAAGACTAGTTGGTATTTGTAATTTTGCTTAAAAAATATGTGTTTATTTACGATCGGTTGCGTAAATTTGTGCAGTCGCTCCGTTCATATTTGAGCTGAATATTTTCAGTATCTTGACGGCAGATAAACGACTGGTCTGCTCAGTTAGTGCAGGTGTAAACGGCTGGATTCACTATCACTGATCTGAATACAACCAAGTATTCGGGTGACCTTACGAGTGATTACGCAATGAAAAGGCAAAATGATCAGAAGCGAGGAGTGCGGACGTTCTAATAGGGTGAATAATGTATTTTTGTTTATCAGCCAGATAATTAGGTGGGTGGGACAGGAAAAAGGCGACGGTCGCCGCCTTTTTGACTCAGAGGCGTAAAATGGAGCTTAAGCGTTAAAGATCTGCTTTAATTCGGTGGTAGACAAATGATATTGACGTGGGCAGTGACGCCAGGTGGTCAACATACGACGATATTTGTCGAACATCGGGGTTTGACTATTGAAATGGTGATCGCCTTTATCAAACTGAGGATAGAGGCCCTCTGACTCAACCAAAAAACGCACGTAGTGAACCAATTGGGATTCTGTTGCAATGTCAAAGCCAAGAAACTGCAATCGGCGCGCGTCGACGTCTTTTTGCTGTGTTGCATCGAGCATGTTAAATGACTCCTGCATCGCATGATACATTTCCATCATGTCGATGATTTCGCGACACTTTTCTTCCGGTAGGCAACCGAAATCTTTATTCAGCTCGCGCATTTGCAGTTCATACCCGCGTTCAACGATGGTTTGCATTCGTCGATACTTGGTCGCGTTGTCCGGATCCATCTGAGACATCAGATAATACTGGTTAGACAAAATCAGGCGTTGAGCGTTGGTCATTTCCATGGGGGCCCTCACTAAGAAACTATGATTATTTGCTGTAGCCAGATTACCAGCAAGTCTCTGCGCTGAAATATGATCTCAACACGGATTTAATATGAAAAGTGTAATAAATCGCCACCAAAACGCGATTTATTTATTTCGATGATGGTGGTTATAAATGTAATCACGGTCGGAGAACGTGCGCAGCCACTCTGGTTTGAAAACGGACAGTATTGCCAGTGACATGCCGTTCAATAACCCTTCCGGAAAGGCAAGTAAGGGGACCAGAATAAGGTAGTTATCCCGCACCGTCTGCCAGTCGTAATTGCCCAGGATCATTTGATAGGCGGTGTTAATCGTCAGATGCAGGCTGCCGGTCAGTCCGCCGTTAAAAAATCCGGCAACAAAGATAAACACGAAGATGTTGCGCGGCAGGCAGCGATAGCTCAGAAGAAAGACGCCATAACTGTTCAAAATAGGAATCAGGCTCGACAACATCAGGTATTCCGGAATATCGACCAGTGTCAGTTTTCCGGTTAACGCGAGCGCAAAAGCAACTGGAATGGTGAGCAAAAATGCAATACGCCAGCCGTACATCAAGCTTAGGGTTGTCAGGGCAAGAAAGTGAATCGTAAGGCCTTCTTTAATGCCTGCCTGAGCAGACCAAAGTAGAAAAAGGGCAAAAATCACCGCGTATGTCAGGTGCTGAAAGCTTTTTTCGGTCGTGAACTTGGGCAGAAACGCTGCACGAAAATCACCGAGAGCGACGGCCACCGCCAGGCATACCACCACCAAAGCAAACAGTTCTTCGAGAAACAACCCTGACTCCTTTACAAAAATACCAGCGATGAGCTGGTATTTTTTACGAAACCGGGGACAGTTGGTATCAGTATTTTACGTTAGAGTGATATTGCTCAAGAATTGATACGACTTTATCCATGGTTTCTTTCGTCGGTGGCTGCACGCCTTCTAATGGATAATCTAGGCCTAACGCCTCCCATTTGTGTGCCCCAAGTTTGTGGTAAGGCAACAACTCGACTTTCTCAATATTGTCCATGTCTTTAATGAACTCACCCAGCATATGGGCAGCTTCATCATCATCGGTGTAACCCGGCACCACCACATAGCGAATCCAGGTTTTCTGTCCGATTTTATGTAGGTAGCGGGCAAAATCCAACGTACGCTTGTTCGAAACACCGATAAAATCATGATGAATTTCATCTTTCATGTGCTTGATGTCTAGCATCACCAGATCGGTTGCGTCCAGCACGTCGTCAATCACCTGCGTATGTTTGCGAACGTAGCCGTTAGTGTCCAGACAAGTGTGGATACCTTCAGCCTGGGCTGCCTGAAACAGATCGCGGACGAATTCTGGTTGTAGCATGGCTTCGCCACCGGAACAGGTGATGCCTCCACCGGAGGCTTTCATAAAATGCCGGTACGAGCGAGCTTCCTGCATGATCTCGTCGACGCTCACTTCCTTGCCACCATGCGTGTCCCATGTATCCCGGTTATGGCAGTACATACAGCGCATCAGGCAACCCTGCATGAAAACAATAAACCGAATACCAGGTCCGTCGACTGTACCGCAAGATTCGAATGAGTGAATACGACCCGTTGTTGACATGTGCTCATCTCTCGTAAGGATTCAAGCTGTTATTTTATTACAAAAAGTAGGGATTAAATAGGGTTAGCGAGATCTCATTTCCGCCATTTTGTAAATAAAGAAAAATACGTTTCGTCCGATACAGTTTATGTTATAAAGTTGTTATAAAAAGAATAAATACTAATCAGTTGAGAATGTAGATATTTGGCTCCAATCAGTGGTTCATCATAAACGATGATAAGGATGTTGCATGGACGCGCTTGCACTATCGCAGAAACACAAAATTACGCTGCTTTTGATCATACTCTCTCTTGGCTTCATCAGTCTGGGAGTATTCACTTCAACCCGCCTGGGTTCTTTGGACGCTCAGTATCAGAGCAGTTCCGAGGTTAATCATGGGGTGGTTTCCATCTATCAAACCCAAACCGAGCTTATCTCACTGGCGTCACAAATGAGCCAGTTGACTGCGCAGCAGGTGCCGTCAACTCGTCAGGCGTTGACCACTTTGCTCGAAAAAGTGGAGGGGAACCTCGCGTTTCTCAACCAGATAGGATTGTCTGATAACGCTGAGCAGGTCAAACGAGCGGCCGGTAGCTTCGAGCAGGCATTGTTGCCATGGCTTAACCTGAAAACCGAGCTGGGGTTTAGTGTTGACGATGGCAAGCTTGGCACGCTGAAGACACTTGCAACTACAATCGAGAATAAGATAGCGGAAACCGGAATGGTGACGCTGAATTCTGATTTTCAGGCGATGATAAAAGCCCAGCAGAATTACCTGTTGCAGCCGAATGAAGACAACCTGAAACGTTTCAATCGAGCTGTGGCCGGGTTTGAAAACATGTCCAATACTTACGCCATGTTGGAGTTGTATGAACAAGAGATTGAGCAGTTCAAAGCGACATTCGTGCAAGTCAGTGAGTTATCCCAACAACTCGGCGATATTGAAACTCAACTGGTCCGCAGTGAGCAGGCGTTTGTGGGCGTGATTGAAACGGTCACCAGTCAGCTAAGTCGCATTAGTGACGATTATCAGACTCAGGCGCTGGCCAGCAGCAGCTCAACGAAATGGTCAGTGCTGATTGCGTGTGCAGTTCTGGCTTTACTTATCTTTGCGATGTTCCTCAGTATCAGCGTATCGATGACCCGTTCGCTTAGTCACATCACTCTGGCCATTAAAGCGATTGCTCGGGGGGATCTGTCGCAGCGTCTGACAGAAACCAATAATCGCAACGACGAATTTAACCAGTTGGCGATTGCCATCAATCAGAGCTGTCAGAATCTGGGCGAATTGGTTCAAGGGGTGCAACAAAGCAGTCAAGCCTTGTCCGGAGATGCGGCCAAACTGAACCTGGAACTGGACAATCTGGCCACCAGCCAGACAGAGGTGCTTGGTCAAACCCAGCAACTGGCTTCCGCGACAGAGGAAGTCAGTGTGACGACTCAGGAAGTGTCTAATTCGCTAGAGTTTGTGGCTGAAATCAGCCAGTCATCCACGCAAGCAGCGGAACAGGGAGCGACAGTGATTGGCGCTGCGATTAATTCGATAGAAGAGATCGGTGTCATTTTAAATTCCGCCGCTGGTCACATTCAGCAATTGGAAGAGGCTTCAACCAAAATTGATTCCGTAATGGACATCATCAACGACATCGCTGAGCAGACGAACTTGTTGGCACTGAACGCCGCCATCGAGGCGGCGCGCGCCGGTGAGCAGGGGCGTGGGTTTGCGGTTGTGGCGGATGAGGTACGCAGTCTGGCGGTCAGAACGGTCGATGCGGTATCGGAAATCAGTGAAACGATTGAAACTCTGAAGAAAGAGAGTGCGGAGGTCATTCATTATATTGGCCAGTCGGAGTCATCGATGAATCAGGGCCGGGAGCGTGGTAGCCAGGCGATGAGTGCGCTATCTCATATCACCACCAAGGCGGAAGAAACCGCGCATCAGACAGACGTGATTTTTGCCTCAATTAAAGAGCTGGCGACCACCAGTCAGTCGATGGCGGACAGCATGACGCAAATTTCGTCTGCTATGGAAGCTCTGGGGCGCAATAATGACCACTTGCGCGATACCAGTCAGGCGGTGGATCAACGCTCCTCCAGCCTGAATTCCGATTGCCAGCGTTTTACGGTGTGAGTCAGGCTGTCACGAGGCGTACCGGAACGGCTTCGTTATTCAGCATGAAAGTAACGAGACTTGGTCTGAGGCGCAGAAATAAAAAAGGCTCGCCAATTGGCGAGCCTTGACAGCACTTTAGATCTTACAGAGATTCGGTGAAAGTACGGGCAATAACGTCTTGTTGCTGCTCAGCAGTCAGAGAGTTGAAACGTACAGCGTATCCAGATACACGGATAGTTAGCTGAGGGTATTTCTCTGGGTGTTTAACAGCATCCAGCAATGTATCGCGGTTAAGAACGTTTACGTTCAGGTGCTGCCCACCTTCTACACCGGCTTCATGGTGGAAGTAACCGTCCATCAGGCCAGCCAGGTTAGCACGTTGTGAGCCTTCGTCTTTACCCAGCGCATTCGGTACGATAGAGAAGGTGTATGAAATACCATCTTGTGCATCCGCAAACGGCAGTTTTGCCACGGAAGTCAGAGACGCTACCGCACCTTTCTCATCGCGACCGTGCATTGGGTTTGCACCTGGTGCAAATGGTGCACCCGCACGACGACCGTCAGGCGTGTTACCAGTTTTCTTACCGTAAACTACGTTTGAAGTGATAGTAAGAATTGACTGAGTAGGGATCGCATCACGGTAAGTCTTAAGCTTACGGATTTTACCCATGAACACAGAAACCAGTTCACATGCGATGTCATCGACGCGAGGATCGTTGTTACCGAATTTAGGGTAGTCGCCTTCAATTTCGAAGTCGATTGCCAGACCATCTTCGTCACGTACAGGTTTCACTTTCGCATACTTGATGGCAGACAGAGAGTCAGCGGCAACAGACAGACCTGCGATACCACAAGCCATGGTACGTTTCACGTCACGGTCATGCAGCGCCATCAGAGAAGCTTCGTAGCTGTACTTGTCGTGCATGAAGTGGATGCTGTTTAGTGCAGTCACGTACTGCTTAGCTAGCCAATCCATGAAGTGGTCCATTTTTTCCCACAGCTCGTTGTAATCCAGGTATTCGCCTTCGATCTTGCCCATCTTAGGACCAACTTGGATTTTCAGCTTCTCGTCAATACCGCCGTTGATGGTGTAAAGCATGGTTTTTGCCAGGTTAGCGCGCGCCCCGAAGAACTGCATTTGCTTACCAACAACCATTGGAGATACACAACACGCGATGGCGTAATCGTCAGAGTTCATGTCTGGACGCATGAGATCGTCGTTTTCGTACTGGATAGAAGAAGTATCGATAGACACTTTGGCACAGAACTTCTTGAAGCCTTCAGGCAGTTGCTCAGACCACAGAACCGTAATGTTTGGCTCTGGGCTTGGACCCATAGTGTACAGGCTGTTCAGGAAGCGGAAGTTGGTGCGTGTTACCAGAGTACGGCCGTCAAGACCCATACCACCCATAGATTCGGTTGCCCAGATTGGGTCACCCGAGAACAACTCATCGTATTCAGGCGTACGCAGGAAACGAACCATACGTAGTTTCATGACGAAGTGGTCGATCATTTCCTGAGCTTGTTCTTCAGTCAGTTTACCAGCTTCGATATCACGTTGAATGTACACATCCAGGAATGTAGAAGTACGACCCAGAGACATGGCTGCGCCATTTTGAGACTTAACAGCGGCCAGGTAGCCGAAGTACGTCCATTGGATAGCTTCTTGTGCTGTTTCTGCTGGGCGAGAAATATCGAAACCGTATTTCGCAGCCATAGCTTTGATTTGACCTAGAGCGCGGTGTTGCTCAGCAATCTCTTCACGAAGTTGCATGGTCATTTGTAGGTCTTCGCCGCTCTCAAATTTCTCTTGAAGAGAAGTGAACTGAGCCAGTTTGTCCTTCATTAGGAAGTCGATACCGTACAGCGCAACACGACGATAGTCACCGATGATACGACCACGACCGTATGCGTCAGGAAGACCAGTTAGTACACCAGACTTACGACATGCAAGGATATCAGGAGTGTAGATATCGAAAACACCCGCGTTGTGAGTTTTGCGGTATTCGGTGAAGATTTTCTTAACTTGAGGGTCTAGTTCACGATTGTAGGCTTTGCATGAACCTTCAACCATGCGAATACCACCGTTAGGGATGATCGCACGTTTTAGAGGCGCTTCAGTTTGTAGACCTACGATAGTTTCAAGATCTTTTTCGATGTAGCCTGCATCGTGAGCAGTGATGGTAGAGATAACAGAGGTATCAAAATCAACAGGAGCGTGAGTTGCGTTCTCTTGTTTGATGCCTTCCATTACTTTAGCCCAAAGCTTGTTTGTTGCTTCAGTACCTTCAGAAACCAGGAAAGATTCGTCGCCTTCGTACGGAGTGTAGTTCTTCTGAATGAAATCACGAACGTTTACTTCGTTTTGCCAGTCGCCTGCTGCAAAACCTTCCCAAGCTTTAGCAAATTGCTCTGCCATGACATACCTACCTTTTTAGTAGAAAAAAATACGTACCTTTTAACCGTTGAGCCAGTTAAAACCTGCGTTGCGGGCCGGTACACTCTTTATGAATAAC
>NZ_WXWP01000277.1:0-21937 GCF_009904765.1 Vibrio sp. V39_P1S14PM300 | reverse complement strand
GGTTACGTCGGCTTATCCAACGCCATGCTATTGGCTCAACATAACGAAGTCGTGGCGGTCGACATTATCGAAGAAAAAGTGAACATGCTGAACCACAAGCAATCACCCATCGTCGATAGTGAGATTGAAGTTTTTTTGGCGAATAAGTCACTCAACTTTACGGCGACATTAGATAAAGCAGAAGCCTACCGAGGTGCGGACTACGTCATCATCGCCACTCCAACCGACTATGATCCTCAAACGAACTATTTTAATACCTCTTCAGTAGAAGCGGTGATTAAAGAAGTAATGAATATCAATCCAACGGCGGTAATGGTCATTAAGTCGACTATCCCTGTTGGGTACACCGAGCGAGTCAAAGCCGAACTGGGTTGCGATAATATTCTCTTCTCCCCCGAGTTCCTGCGTGAAGGTAAAGCGCTGTACGACAACCTTTACCCCTCACGAATTATTGTCGGTGAGCAAAGCGAACGCGCGACTAAGTTTGCTCAGCTGTTGGTTGAAGGCGCAGAAAAGCTCGATATCCCGGTACTATTTACCAATTCAACCGAAGCTGAGGCGGTTAAGCTGTTTTCCAACACTTATCTGGCAATGCGGGTCGCTTACTTCAATGAGTTGGACTCTTATGCCGAAGCTCATGGATTAAGCTCTCGCCAGATTATCGAAGGGGTCAGTCTTGATCCGCGTATTGGCGATCACTACAACAACCCCTCCTTTGGTTACGGCGGCTACTGTTTGCCAAAAGACACCAAGCAGCTTCTGGCCAATTACGAAGACGTGCCGAATAACATTATTGGCGCAATTGTGGAGGCCAACCGCACCCGTAAAGACTTTATCGCTGACTCGATTTTAAAACGCAGCCCAAAAGTGGTGGGTATTTATCGCCTGATTATGAAATCCGGTTCGGATAACTTCCGCGCCTCTTCCATTCAGGGCATCATGAAGCGTCTGAAGGCCAAAGGCGTCGAAGTGATTGTGTATGAACCAGTATTGAAAGACGACCATTTCTTTAACTCACGAGTCATCACCGACTTGGAGGCGTTTAAACACGAGGCCGACGTGATCGTTTCTAACCGAATGGCGGAAGAACTGAGTAATGTCGCCGAGAAGGTCTATACCCGCGACTTATTCGGTAGTGACTAAGCCTAACATTCTACAGAGACTCCACACATGCCGGCGCCCTCGTCGGCATGTTTTTATGTCCGCTAGGAAGCACAAATAAAAAGCTGTTATACTCAGCCTCAATTAACCAGAGGTTACTCTTCGCGCCCTTAATCCATCTGTCGAGATCTTTATGTCTTCTTCTCCACGTAACGACTTTGATCCTCTAGCGTATCACCCGCGTTTCGAATGGCACTTTCTGTCACCGAAATATTGGGGAACCTGGTTACTCGTCATCTCGTGTATTCCACTGGCGCTTTTGCCTCACAAACTACGTTACTGGCTGGCAGCACGAGTTGCCCAGCTCTTGGTTTCCAAACGCAAAGGCACCACGCTCAACGCCTGGGTCAATCTGGAGCTGTGCTTTCCGGAAAAATCAGAGCAAGAACGCGAAGCTATTCTACTGGAAACTCTCACCACCGCTGGCGTGTTTCTTACCGGGTTCGGCCGCCTCACATTACGAGGAAAAACGTGGCTCAATAAACAATGTGAGATCCGCGGCTTAGAGAACATCAAGAATCAAATAGACAACGGTCAGAACGCCATTCTACTGGTGCCACACACCTGGGCGATTGATGTTCCAGCGATTTTGCTCGCTTCAAAAGGTATGCCCGTGTCTGCGATGGCCAAAAAGCAGAGCAATGACGTGCTCGACTGGTTAATGCACCGTCAACGCGTGCAGTATGGCGGACGCGTGTATGAGCGCAGTGGCGGTGTTAAACCGTTTATCAAGTCCGTCCGGGATGGTTACTTAGGTTATTATCTTCCCGATCAGGATCACGGACCTGAACACAGTATCTTTGTCGATTTCTTTGCTGCAACCAAGGCAACACTACCAGGATTGGGCAAACTGGCGAAGGTCAGCCGCGCCGTGATTATTCCAGTGTATGCCATGATTGATGCAAAAAGTGACAAATACATCGTTGATATTCACCCTGCGTTTGAGCATTTCCCGACCAGCAGCGAAGCTGAAGATGCCCGTATGATGAATGCGTTTATTGAACAGCGAGCAGGGCAATATCCAGAACAATACATGTGGATTTTGAAGTTACTCAAAACACAACCCGATGGTGTTAATTACTATCGATTAGCCAAACAAAAGCAAAAACAAGCAGGCTAAACCAGAAACCGTATCGAGAACGATGGAAGCAATGGAAAAAACACTGATTATCGGCCCCTCCTGGGTTGGCGACATGGTGATGTCACAGGCACTGTACAAGCGCCTTAAAGAGCTCTATCCAGAGATGCAAATTGACGTGCTGGCACCAGGTTGGTGTAAGCCTATTTTGGAGCGCATGCCCGAAGTCACTCACGCGATAGAGATGCCAGTTGGTCACGGTGAGTTCAATTGGAAAGCGCGCCGTGCGCTGGGTAAACAGCTGGCCAAGCAACACTATGATCACGCCTACATTCTGCCTAATTCGGCGAAATCTGCCTTGATCCCCTGGTTTGCAGGCATCCCAAAACGCACCGGCTGGAAAGGTGAGCTAAGGTACGGTTTGCTCAACGATCTGCGTCCAAATAAAAAAGACTTTCAATTTATGGTCGAGCGCTATGTCGCACTGGCGCACCCCAAAAAAGAGATGACAGATTCCACTTCGCTGGGTGGGTTAAATACACTACCAAAACCCCAACTGGCGATCGATGCTGAGGTTCAGCAAGCCACATTAGATAAATTTGGTTTAAACAAACTAACCCCGGTTATTGGCTTGTGTCCAGGTGCCGAATTCGGACCAGCAAAACAATGGCCGGTGGAACATTACGCTCAGGTTGCAGCATACGCAGCGAAACACGGCCAGCAAATTTGGCTCTTTGGCTCAGCCAAAGATCAACCGATCTGTGATGCCATCCAGCAGAGCATGCCGGTTAAATACCATTCCCAAGTACATAATTTGGCGGGGAGCACCAATCTCATTGAAGCGGTCGACCTGCTCGCAGCTTGTGATACGGTCATCAGTAATGATTCTGGTCTGATGCACGTCGCGGCTGCGGTCGGGTGCCATGTGATCGGCGTTTATGGCTCAACGTCGCCCGATTACACCCCGCCGCTTTCGGATAAAGTCGATATTGTCAGTACCAATATTGAATGTCGCCCCTGCTTTAAACGCGAATGTCCGCTCGGCCATTTGAAATGTTTGAAAGATTTATCACCACAGCGTGTGATTGAGCACTTACCCGCGAATAAAACAAGTTCATGATCCGGTTTTTATATACGTTGGCACTGATTGCCATTTCACCGATATTGCTGTTTGGCCTGTATCGGCATAAACCCAACAAACCTAAGTTCGGCTCTCGATGGAAAGAGCACTTTGGCTTAACGCCTAAACTCCAGCACAATGGTCGCCCTATCTGGATTCATTCCGTCTCTGTCGGGGAAAGCATTGCCGCGATTCCGCTCATAAACGCCCTCAAGGCACAATATCCAGAACAAGCCATTGTTGTGACCACGACAACCTCTACCGGGGCGGAACAAATTGCGAAACTTGGGACGTTGGTTGAACACCGTTACATGCCTTTGGACTTTAGTTTTGCGGTAAAAAGCTTTATAAACCGAATCAAGCCGCAAAAGCTTTTGATCATCGAGACTGAGCTGTGGCCCAATACGCTGGCAACCGTAGCCAAACACAACATTCCCACGATCGTGGTGAATGCGCGGCTTTCTGAAAAATCTTTCCGTAACTATCAAAAAGTGCAGCCCTTATTTAACGATATCAGCAAGCATCTGACGTTACTGCTGTGCCAACATGACAGTGACAAAGTACGCTTCCAAAAGCTCGGCATTGATGCAGACAAGCTCAAAGTGACCGGATCTATCAAATTCGATATCCAAATCTCGCCAGCCGTTCGCCAGAGCGCAAAACAACTGAGGGAAGCCCTGGGCAGTGAGCGTCCCATTTGGATCGCGGCCAGTACTCATGAAGGAGAAGACGAGTACGTATTGGACGCCCATCAACAGCTCATAAAGAACAACTCGGATATACTGCTTATCTTGGTTCCCCGACACCCGGAAAGGTTCGACAAAGTGTATGAACTGGCTAAAAGCAGATCATACAATGTTGTCCGTCGTTCAGAGAGCTCTCCGGTCAGTTCGCAAACACAAGTGTACCTTGGCGATACTATGGGAGAACTGCTCATCATGTTAGGGGCGGCCGATGTATGTTTTATGGGCGGAAGCTTGCTCGGGGAAAAAGTGGGGGGACACAATGTGCTGGAGCCTCTGGCGATGGACGTACCAACCATTACCGGCCCTAGCTACTTTAACTTTCAGGCAATCGTTGATGAACTTAAGATGGACAATATTGTCACAGTTATCAATAACCAAGACGAACTTAGCCAAGCCGTGCTTAATAAGTTAAGTAATAACAAACCAAATACTGAATGGCAGTCAGGCACGAGCCCGATTGAAACCACATTGAAGTACGTATTCACTGGAATGCCACATTCCATGCACCAAGACGAAAACCGGTAATGTCCATGTCAGATTCCAAACTGTCTCGGCTGTCGCTCACGTATATTGTAAATTCCAGAGGATATGAAATCATTATGTTCTCTATCTGTATTTTGTATACGTTAACGACGATTCCTCGCTTCGAACTGAACGAACTGTTCAAAAACCTTATTATCATTGGCAGTCTGCCAGCACTTTTTACAAAACTTCTGAAAAGAGAAGATAACAACACGATCTTCTGGGTATTTCTGCTGTCTTTTGCGGTGCAAATAGCCAGCTGGATGAATTCACTGCGGGTTATCCCTGATTTAGCTACCTCTTACCCACAAATCAAGTTTCTTGCCGCCTTGTTTCTATTTGTTTTTATTGCATTTTGGGTCAATGGTCATAAAAACAGAGTGCGACTGCTTTACGCCTCTTTGGTACTCAGTTTTATATTCACCGCGTGTTATCACAATTTCATGCACAATAGCTTCGCTCTGGGACTCTCCGGCCAGCGAGTGGACTTTGCAATGGACAATGCCCAGTTTACCTCTATGCTGTCGGTGGTGGTGGCAGCGCTGACCACTTATATCATTACCCAACTGCCTAAAAGCCGATACAAACCAGTGGCATACTTTATCGGTGGTAGTGTCATTCTGTTTGCGTTGTTTGCGTCAATCATTAGTCAGAGTCGCCAGGTCTGGTTGGCCGTCGTCGTGGTTGCACTGCTTTCACCTTTGGTTTGCTACCGCTCGTTTAACTATAAGCGCACGCTAGCGATCTACGCTTTACTCGCTGTTTTGGGTAGCTCTCTATTTCACATCAGCTTTATTCATCAACGTGTCACTGCTGAGTCCGGTGTTATTGAGAAAGTGGCTGAGGGAGATTGGGATAACATCCCCATGACCAGCGTTGGTATTCGAGTTAACTCTTGGGTAGAAGCCAGCAAGTGGATCGTCAAAAGCCCATTGCTCGGCACAGATAAAGGCTCGGTAAAGCAGGTCATTCAGACATCGAAAAAATTTCAAGCCCGTCCCTGGACATTAGGCTTTGGTCATTTACATAATTTCTACTTAGAGACTCTGGTAGCTTACGGCTTATTTGGCTTGCTCTTTGTGGTGTTATTCTACCGAACCATCATTGTAAACATCATTCAGCATCAGCCGTACCCACAGCAAGTGTTTCTGTTTTTATTCCTGATATTTTGGGCCATCATCAACTCATTTGAATCCTACAACACCAAAATGCTGGGACTTTACGCACAAAACATTGTTTTAGCAGGGCTTTTTACGTACCCATTGCCAAAACTCAAAAATAACGTGAAGCCTCGGGAGTAGATGCCCGTCAACCTGATGTCTTTGCCTTATCCAGCAAAGACATCAGATGCCCTCGCCTAGCTAAAAACAGGGCCTCATTCTGATAATTCCCTTTATAAGTTTGCTTAGAAACCACTGATTTCAAGAATTTTTCGTGTTCAGTCTCATGAATCGCATGCGCATTCGGTAAGTCATAAAATGCCTGTACCATGTCAGGGGAGTAGAACTTACGCAGTGCCTCATTAAAAAAATACCCCACTGTAAAATATGGCATGAACCCAACCTGTTCCGCTTTATACACAGTGTCCGCATACAACGTATTCCGGCAATTGCGCGTCACGCCGATTTTCTCCATCATCTTTCGTTTATTCGATGTAAATAAACTTCGCTCTCGTGGTTTGAACACATAGTCCAGGAACAGCTTTAGGGTATGACGAGTCACCGGAGATTGCTTAGGCGCGGCAAGAAACCAAGCCTCGATCGGACGAGTTGGATTGGTGTTATGTCGAAAGCTGAAAAACGCATGACGCGCCATCGCATCTGGCAACCAGTTATCGAGAGGCTCGAGACAAAATGTCGTCGAATCCGCCCAGACTCCGCCAAAACGAGACAACAAATACAGTCGTAGAATGTCGGCCTTTGCCGCCATACTCAGCCTGATGGTCGATAAGCGAAAAGCAGCATTAAAATCAAAGCCCAACACCTCTGATAAATTGCTATCTGTCAACACGTTCACGTCATAGCCTGGATTCAGTTCTCGCCAGGAACGAATACTCAGTTGTACAACTTCGGGAGCAGTCTCAATAGGGGTATTCCAGTACAGCCAAATCACCTTCGGCATTTGTGAGGATGGCGATACGTCAGAATCGCTGGTTGGCAGTTTTAACTGGCGTAACGCCGCGTGCGACTCTTCAATTGCCATCGCCTGGCTTTCTGTGCGAGTGCCCTGTTGCAGTAAGTTGATGTCAAAGGCTCGATTGTAAGCTTGGCTTAAAAAACCAAACCGCTTTCTCAAGCCAATACACTTGTTTTCAAAGAAAGCACTCTGAATGAACTGGGAAAAAAGGTGATTCATTGTTTATCGAAGACTGTAATTAAAATGGTTAAGTACCGCTTTGAGCTGAGAATCGTTTCGCCCACGGTCAACATTAAGCTTGTTCAAACCATTATCCTGATTATTAGCAATCTGAATAAAATGCTTAAAACAACGTCCTTGAGCTTTCCGGATCTCCGTCCCTTGTAATTTGGCCATAACATACAACCAAATATCATCGGCATGAGGGCATAGCTGCATGAACAAGGATTGATCCGTGACGGCCTGAGACAATGAACCTGGTGGATACAAAATCGCGCCACACCCTGTAAGGAAAACATGATCACTTTGTTGGCTGACTTCTTTAGTCCAGTGCTTATAAGGTTGCACTTTACCTTTCTCAAACGTTATCTCGTGAGCTCGATTACCCAAAATCGCCTGAGGGTATTTTTGATGTTCACGTAATAAGTTTTCAATGGTGTCATGAGGATAAATGATATCGTCATCCAGTGTGATGACGATGCTTTCCGGACATAGCTCCAGCGTCGGCACGATCTTTTTATAGCTGCGCGTATCCGGACAAAAGCGCACTTCCAGGCCAAAGTCTAGACGCTGCTTTAAGGTGACTGGCAGCTCATCAGCCGTTAATTCATCCTCTGCCAGCCAGAGAATGACGCGATTCGGCTTCACGGTTTGTTGCGCAATTGATTCCAGCACCAGGTACACATCGTAAATGCGCTTAGAATATGAAGTCAGGCTGACGACCACGGGCTGTTCAGCGATTTTATCACTTTGTATGAGCGGTTTAAGCTGGTATGACGCATGATGATACTCGTGCACAAGCAGTGACTCTTTGATTAGAAGCGCCTGTTTTGCCAGCTCTTTTCTTCTCTTTTTCTTAAAAAACACTCTGTACATCTCCGCGAGCCGTTTGATTACTTACAAGGCCACATATGTTCGGTTGGCCAAAAGTTGTTACTTCAAATAGCGACTGATGTGCTCAAGCGCACCCGTCAGTTGTTCTGAATTAAGAGGTCTGTCAGTCGGTCGATTGCGTTTATCCAGCGATTCGTACCCCCCAGCGGTATTCACTTCCAGAATAGAGTCCGGCGTAATGATGCCATATCCGCTGTACTTTGAAGACATGATCCAACCACGTTGTTTAAACGGACCAAATAAGTCTTCCCCGGTCGAATAGTCCGTCAAAGGGTTCGCCACACCAAGATAATTCACCATCAGCGTCGGAACCACATCCTCGTGGGAGCTCAATGCATTTAAATACTGAGCATTGGCCAGCTTTTTCACATCTGGCGCCACAATGATAAACGGCACTTTCACCTGAGGATCGGTAAAGTTACTGTTGTGCCCCCAGAAGTTCAGCTTGTTGTCGTTGAGCTCCTGACCGTGATCACCCGTGATGATAATCACTGTATCGTCCAGTTTGTCCTGAGCTTTAAGGGTATTCACGACTTCTTTGACCAGACTATCAACATAATGTACCGAGGTTTTATAACGATTAAATAACGGCGTCGGATCGGTGTCGTTATTCAACGCCAGATAATTCAACTCATCCAGCATTGGTTCAAACTTATGCGGATAGGTCGCCGGGAAATCATACCCGTGTGGCGCATCATAAAACAGGAAAGAAAAAGCCGGTTTAGCATGATCTACATTCTGATACCAGTTTTTCCAGTCATCGGTGAGATTACGATCTTTTGCCGACGGACTGTCCCCTTCTGAGCGAATACGCAGATCGGGAACATTGCGAAAAACCGTGCGATTGAACTCCGGCTTAATTAACTGAGCCGACGTAAATATCCCCATCTGATAATTGAGCTGTTGCAAGCGGTCAATCAATACCGGAGAACGCTGATTAGCCAGAAACGCGTGCCAGTATGTCCCCGGCATCCCATAAAACAAACCAAAGATACCGGTGCGCGTCGCGTTACCCGTCGAAATGTGGTTTTGATATGTCACGCCTTGCTGAGCAAGTTGCCAGATAGTCGGCGACACCGCCTGGCTGAAGGTATCGTAACGCCAGGAGTCGATCACCAGGAGCATAATGTCTTTCGGGCGCGTCAACGGCATGGTTTGCAGAGGATTAAGAGGATAATTCAGATCCCCTTTATTCGACAATTTGAGACTCTTCTCCTGCTCAATCGCGTCCAGATCGACCCAGCCAAGCTTTTTCATCAATGAATTGGCAGTCAGCGGGTAATACAGAGGCAGGTAACGCTTGACCATCGAGACCGGCTGATACGCATTCGCCACCGCCCAGGCGTGAATCAGGTTTGCCAGAACAAAGACACTGATTAACGTCCAGCCCAATTTTCGACCGAGTTTGGCAGGGATATGTTGCTGACGTTTTTCCAGATAGGCTAGCGCGGTGTATTCAATCAACAATGTGGCAACAAAGCCACCGAGGGCCATCAGCCAGGTAACCAACGGGAATGACACAATGTCACCCGCCAGAATGAGTCCGACAACAACTGAATTAATGTGGAAGCGGTATTGGGCAAACACAATGGTGTCGATGAACAACACGCTGATCCCCAGCGCCGCGATAATGGCCATGCTTACACGGCGGGCTCGTTCAGGCAGAAATAATAACGGCCACAGCACCAACACGAATAGCGCCACCAACAAGGACATCTGACCCAGTGTTGATAGTACCGCAAACAGCGCGGATAGCGGGGTAAATGATTCGGTCGGGAAAAAAGCAAAAAAGCGGGCCGCGATCAACGATGCCAACATAGCGTTAAGCAGGACAAACCAGCCCAATACGCTCCATTTCGATTTGTTCATAGATCATCTCTTTATAAAACAGCGTTATGACGTTTGTTGCCGTTTAAAGTGAGGTTTGAGAGTCCGTTCCATAAACTCGCGCCACTTGCGTTCGATTTTCCGTTTACCGAAGTAGCGAATATAGTTAGCCAGCGGGATCAGCTCCGCTCCGCCAAAACCGTCAATCATCATGACTTTAATTTGATTGTCATCTTCAACCACTAACATGTTGCTCATGACCAGATCACATGGAATCACATTGTATTCCAACAGATAGTCTTTTAATGACTGCATTGCCTGCCAAAAGGCGGCTTGCTGGTCCGTATTGAGCGGTTGTTCCAGATAGTAACGCAAATCAAGAGGCGGTGTGCCCGATGGGTTGGTCACCAACTCTTGTTCCATACCGATATAGTCATCGGTTTCAATGACCTGATAAAACGCTGGAATGTGAGTGAATGCCACGCCGCGTTTCAACAGGTACTGCAAATAGCGGATCTCACGCCGGCTCTGCTTTGCTTTGTGTTTACGACTGACTTTGATACATCGGGTCGGATCGTCCGGATTCTGGAAGCAAACGCGTTCATCCCCCCGGCCAATCACTTTCCATTGGGTAAAATCTTGCATTAAGCACTCATTTATTGTTGTACACCGACAGGATCTGCTGGTAGTTCTTCTCCATCACGGCATCCACATCCAGTGTCAGCGCCAATTCGCGACACTGACGCTGAATATGCTCATCGTCTTTGTAATTCGCCCAGTGTTGCATCGCTGCCGCCAGTTCATCAAACTGAGTCGCTGCGGATATGACGGTCGACACATGCGGCTGCAATACTTCTTTGGCACCACACTGTTCGGTTGTGATCACAGGAGTCCCACAGGCCAGAGCCTCAATGACCGTGAAGCCAAACGGTTCATAATGAGCTGGCAACAGATAGCAATCGGCCAGGGAGAAGTAGAGTTCAGGCTGGCTCTGCGCTCCGAGAAATGCACACTGCGCTTCCACTCCCAGCGACTTCGCATACTGTTTGTACTCTCCTTCACTGTTTTCCCGTCCAGCAATTAATAAGTTGGCTGCAAAGTTCAGGCGAGCCAAAGCTTCCAGTGCGCTCTTCAGCCCTTTTCGCTCATACCCGGTCCCCAGAAACAGAAACGTCGGCAGAGAAAAATCCAACCCTAACTGTTGTTTTAACTGACTGACCTGCCCGTGATAGCGCTCAGCATCAAAACGTTTGGTATCGACAAAATTGTGGATCACCGAAATCTTATCACGAGGCACCTGATAAGCCTCACTGATCTCGGCGGCACTTTTGTATGAGTTTGCCACGATATGTCTGTATGCGTCCGGTGCCATCGCTTTTTGCTCAATTTTCAGCGATACCTTGTCCTTCCACCGAAGTTTCTGACGTCCGGAAGCTTTGAGGAAATGAAAATGCGTGCCGCCACCGATCCGCAGCATATCGTGTGTCCAGGTTTTGCCCAGCCCATACACAAAATCATAGTCCGATGCCTTGACATGCTTGTCTACCGCCTTGGCAAACTGCCACATCCGGTGCGCTTTGCCGAGTCCAAACGGGCGCAGCTCGACAAATTTAATAGCAGGATGAGAAGGTTCAACATGAGAGCGGCAAATAATAGTCACGTCTTCACCCTGCTCAGCCAGATAACGGGAAAGGTGGTTAAGGAATAACTCTGTGCCACCTGACTTGGCGTGACGCATATGAATTAATGCAATTTTCATTTAGGATTTTGCCCCGGTGAAGGCAGCCTGCGGCCGGTAAAAGGTGAGTAAAAATATACATGAGTTACCCCACCTTTACAAAACAGCCACCAACCCGGTTTGACCACCCACAGCCGCGAATCAGCCAGCCGAGTGCGTAAGTTCGCCTCTCAGCCATCATGGCAGAGCTACGGCTGAGGAGACTGACTCAGTCTCTGGAGTAGCCCGTAAGGATGGCCTGCCACTGCGCTGGTTGCCAGTGGATACCTGCGCGCTGCTGCTCTTTAACAAAAGAACGCTTGAGACGCTCAAGGTTAGCGGCTTTCCAGCGTTCACCGCGCTGAGCGGCACATTTATCAAAGTCGATCAGCCACACCTGCTGCTGGTCATCAAGCAGAATGTTGTGGATATTAAGATCAGTGTGATTAACCTGCGCGTCGTGCATACGCCGAATCATCTGCCCGATGCTCAGATACAACGCTTCGTCCAGCGGCTGTCTTTGCAATACCGACACCAAGTCACGAGCATGGGGAATTTTTTCACTCAGCAAATCGGCCTGGTAAAGTAAACCGGTTCGCACTGCTCGCGCGGCAATCGGACGCGGCACGTTCACGCCGGCCTGGCGCAGCCGCTGCAATAAATCAAACTCAAGATAGCTGCGAGTGGACGTCCAGCCACTGAACCAGTAGTGATCGTTGACCAACTTGCCAAACAACCCGCCACGCCGATAGTGCCGCAGCGCCGCAGCCAGCTTTTCGGTTTGCACGAACCATGTAGTGCCACGCCCTTGCGCGCTGCCCAGGATTTTGTTTTGAGCTTGCCAAAATTGCGGGTCAAAACAGTGATGCGGGTCTTCAGACAACAACTGTTCGTCATACCAAATCATCTGATTCTTTCTTTGCTGTGTTTTCACATCGTTGCCTATGCAGTTGCAGCCGGTAAATGAGCGCCGACGAGGTCATATTGACAGAGGATTTTACATTTTCTCACCCTATCTGCATAATTCCTGTTAGCTTTTTCTACTATGAAATATCGAATGACCCTGTTCTCATCCGCTCCAAAGTATATCTGTGTCTTGCGCCTGTCTGCCATTGGCGACGTGTGCAATACCGTTGCAGCCGTTCAGGCGATTCAGCGCGCCTGGCCGACCACGGCCATTACCTGGATAACCGGGAAACTGGAAGCCCAGTTGATTGACGATCTGCCCGGTATCGACGTGGTGGTGTTTGACAAAAATCGCGGCTGGCGAGCCTACCGTGATCTGTGGAATCAACTGAAAGGACAGCAGTTCGATGCACTGCTGCACATGCAGTACGCTTTGCGCGCCAGTGTCGCCACATTGGGCATTAAAGCTCGCTATAAGCTTGGTTTTGACGCCAACCGCGCTCAGGACTTCCAGACGCTGTTTACCAATGTGAAGGTGCCCTCTCCTCAGGCACCGCATGTCCTGGATGGTTTACGCGCTTTCGGTACGCACCTGGGGGTCACAGACATGACTCCAAGGTGGCATATCCCCTACTCGGGGAGTGACAGACAGTGGGCGCAGCAGGCACTCAGCCCCGACCAAAAGAATCTGGTCATCGTACCGGCGGCCAGCAAAGCGTATAAGAACTGGACAGCCGAAGGCTATGCCGATGTGATCCATCACGCCCAGACTCTGGGCTTTCACATCACCTTAGCGGGCAGCCCGGCAAAGGTGGAAGTGGATCTGGCCACAGCTGTGGAAAGGCGACTCAGCCAGCCCGTAACGAACTTGGTCGGTCAAAGTAGCATTAAGCAGATGTTGGCCCTGCTGGATAGAGCGGATCTGGTGATTGCCCCAGATACCGGCCCGGCCCATATGGCCAATGCCATGAATACACCCGTGATTGGTCTTTACGCCCATCATAATCCGGACCGTACCTGTCCATACCAGTATCGCGAATACGTTGTCTCCGCCTATGACGAAGCGATTCAAGCCGAACACCACAAGCCGATCAGCGAGTTGGACTGGCGTACCCGAGTCAAAGACAAACACGCAATGCAGCGCATCACGTCCGACCAAGTGATCGCCATGCTGGACAAAGCCGTGCAAGATTTCTCTATACTTACCATCGACCATTCCAAGCTGAGCGCGGATCGCGCCAGTGAACACAATCAAAAGGCACACGAGTGAGTAAACCAACCTTAGCGGTCACGTTGATCGTCAAAAATGAAGCCCGTCATCTTCAGGCCTGCCTGGAGAGTGTTTGTGAATGGGTCGATGAAATCGTGATCCTCGATTCGGGCAGCACCGACAACACCGAAACCATCGCGCGTCAGTTTACCGATAAGTTTTTCACCAGTGCAGACTGGCCCGGGTTTGGCCCTCAGCGACAACGCGCGCAAGCCTACGTGGAATCGGATTTTATCCTGTGGCTGGACGCCGACGAACGCGTCACTCCCGAACTCAAAACGGATATTCAAACCGCAATAAGCCAACACTCCGGCGATACGCTCTATCGAATCAACCGTCTCACCACCGCGTTTGGAAAAGAAATTCGCCATTCCGGTTGGTCTCCGGACTGGGTAGTACGTTTGTACCGGACTCAGGACACGCACTACAACGATGCTCTGGTGCATGAAAGTGTGATGATCCCTGATGGTTTTAGCGTGACGTCGCTTAACGGCCGCCTCAAGCATTTTACCTACGAGCGTTTGAACGAATACACGCGCAAAACTCAGCAATACATGCAGGCGTGGGCCGATCAACGCGAAGGTCGCAAACGTTCTTCTCTCGCGGGGGCAGTGATGCACGGACTGTTCCGCTTCCTGAAAATGTACGTAATCAAACGTGGTTTTCTTGATGGCAAGCACGGTTTTCTGTTGGCGGTACTGAGCGCCAATACCACCTTTACCCGCTACGCCGATTTGTGGTTGCGTGAGTACGTCAAACAACAAGGCAACAAGCAATGAACATCTGCCATGTGAATCTGGCCTCCGGTTACCACGGTGGCGAAAATCAAACCCTACAGCTGATCAAACAACAGATAGAGATGGGTTATCAACTGACGGTCGTTGCCAATCCGAAAAGCCCGTTTGCCGATGCCATTCGGCAACTCGACTGTCAACTGGTGCTGGCAAAAAACTATTTCCAGGCACACGCGAAGTCCGTCACCGACGGCTGTAGCCTGATCCATGTACATGAAGGGCGAGCCATTTATTGGGCGCTGCTCCAAAATGTACTCCATGGCGTCCCTTACATCGTGACCCGTCGCATCGACAACAAAATGAAGAAGAAGTGGCTGGCGAATATGGCATACCGTCGTGCCACGGCCGTGGTCGGGCTCAGTCGTGAGATAGTCCGACGAATCAGTGAAGCATACCCCGTGCTGACCACCTATCAGATCCCGAGTTCGCCAGTCAGCTATCCAGTCGATGAGACTGAGGCGGCCAGTATTCGTCAACGCTTTGAAAATAAATATTTGGTGATTCATGCAGCTAACATGCTGACACACAAAGGGTTTGATGTGACGATTGAAGCGGCTCGCCGCTTGGAACAAAGCCATCCTGAGATTCATTTCGCCCTGTTGGGTGACGGCAAAGAACGCGCCACATTGGAAACCCTGGCAACCGGGCTGAGCAATCTGAGCTTTGTGGGCAAACAATCCAATATGGGCAGTTGGTTTCGCGCGGCCGATCTACAGGTTCACCCTTCGTATACCGAAGGCCTCGGCTCAGTGATTCTCGAAGGTCTGCACAGCGGCCTGCCCGTGATCGCAACCAATGCCGGCGGCATTCCGGATATCATTGAAGACGGTGTTTCGGGCCGCTTGATCGAGCCGGGTGACGCCGCAGCACTGGCAGAGGCAATCGTGCAACTCAGTCAGAACGAAGCGCTACGCCAGCGTTTGCTCGCTGGCTCTCAACACAAACTCAAAGATTTTTACATCGAGCACACCGCTCTGCTGTATCAGGACATTTATCAGAAGGTTGATGCATCTTATGGCCAATAAAGTCATTTACCCGGGCACCTTTGACCCGCTCACCAACGGACATCTGGATATCATCCAACGCGCGGCAGCCATGTTTGATGAAGTGGTGATCGCGGTGGCAGCCAGCCCATCAAAAAACACCATGTTCACGCTGGAAGAGCGCGTTGAGCTGGCCAGACAGGCCACGCAGCAATTTGGCAATGTCAGTGCAAAAGGTTTCAGTGGACTACTGGTTGATTTTGCCCGTGATGAAAAAGCCAACTTGTTGGTGCGCGGTCTGAGAACCACGGTCGACTTTGAGTATGAATTTGGCCTGACCAACATGTACCGACGCCTGCTACCCGGGTTGGAAAGTATCTTTCTTACCCCAGCAGAAGAATACGCTTTTATCTCTTCCACCATCGTACGGGAAGTGGCAATTCACGGCGGAGAAGTGGCCGGATTCGTGCCGGCCGCCGTGGCAGAGGCCCTCAAAACCAAGATACAAAAATAGAAGGTCTCCCCTCTATTGTTTAATCGATGGAATAATAGCGTTTGTACCAGTCGACAAACGCTTTCACTCCTTGCTCTACCCCAACCTGGGGACGATAACCAGTCGCCTTGAACAAATCCTCGGTGTCGGCATAGGTGACGTACACATCGCCCGGCTGCATCGGGAGCATATTTTTCTGCGCTCGCACCCCGAGCGCAGACTCTAACGCCTGGATGTAATCCATCAGTTTGACCGGACTGCCGTGCCCAATATTGTAAACCCGGTAAGGCGCGGAACTGGTCGCTGGTGTCCCCGTCTCGACGCTCCAGCCAGAGTCAGGCTGCGGCACCACATCTTTGATGCGCATGATACCTTCCACAATATCGTCGATATAGGTAAAGTCACGCAGCATATCACCGTTGTTGTACACATCGATCGCTGCACCGCTGAGAATAGCTCGAGTAAATTTGATCGGAGCCATATCCGGACGTCCCCAGGGACCATAGACCGTAAAAAAGCGCAGACCTGTGGTCGGGATACCATACAGATGCGAGTAGGTGTGCGCCATCAACTCATTGGACTTTTTGGTGGCGGCGTACAAAGAGATGGGGTGGTCGACACTGTCTGAAGTATTAAACGGTGTTTTACAATTGAGACCGTATACCGAACTGGAGGAAGCGTACACCAGATGCTGAATTTGATGGTGTCGACAGCCTTCCAAAATGGTCAGGTGACCCACTAAATTACTGTCCGCGTAAGCCATCGGGTTCTCAATTGAATAACGGACACCGGCTTGCGCGGCCAGATGAATCACTTTATCAAATTCTTCGTCCACAAACAGACGGGCCACGGCTTCGCGATCAGCAACGTCCAGTTCCAGAAAGGTGAAATGCTGGTGTGCCACACGGGCTAAACGCGCGTCTTTCAAACGCACATCATAGTAAGCATTGAGGTTATCGATCCCGATCACGTCATGGCCTTCAGCGCACAAACGTTCCACCACAGCCGATCCGATAAATCCAGCAGCGCCTGTTACTAAAAACTTCATCCGTCAAATCCTTTTGATGGGCAACTGTTTGTATACTAACCTTTTTTGTTCGGAGTTTCCGCTCTTAGCTGGCATCGGGGACAAAAAAACGAATTGCGCTGGCCAATTTTCAGCTCTTCAATCGGGGTGGTACATCGTAAGCACGGCTGTCCTTTTTTACCGTAGACCTGCAACTCCTGAGCAAAATAGCCCGGTTTACCATCCGCCTGAGCAAAGTCTTTCAGAGTAGTTCCGCCCTGCGTGATCGCCGTCTCCAGCGTCTGCCTGATCAAAGGTACCAGGCGCTGCCAGTCGGAAAGCGTCAGTGTACCTGCTGGTGTCAGCGGATGAATACCGGCCTTGAACAACGACTCATTGGCGTAAATGTTGCCGACGCCGACCACCACTTTGTTGTCCATAACGAATTGCTTCACCGCCACCTTTTTGTTAGCGGCCTTTTCCAGCATATACTCTGGCGTAAAGACCTCACTAAGCGGCTCCGGCCCCATGTGGCCGAGTACCGGATGCTCAGTACCCGGTTCACTGTATAACCAGGCACCGAAACGGCGTGGATCGTTGTAACGCAGTACTTTGCCATTGGTCAGCGTCAGATCCACGTGATCGTGTTTACTCGGCGCAAACTCACCATCCAGTACCCGCAACGATCCGGACATACCAAGGTGAACAATGGCGCAACCGGCGTCCGTTTCAATCAGCAGATACTTCGCCCGGCGGCTGATCTGACGCACCACCTGACCTTCAAGCGCTTTCAGCTCGTGCGGGATCGGCCAACGCAGCTTAGGAGTACGGAAAGTAAAACAACGGATCGTCTGGCCGATAAGATGCGGGCTGATCCCCATTCGGCTGACTTCAACTTCTGGTAATTCAGGCATGGGTACTTCTTTCTATGATATTCAACTGGGTAACGGCGTTTACGCCATCAGGGTAACAGATAGGCTGGCTGAACCGAAATCGCAATCCACTGCTGTTGCCAGTTTTGAAACAGAGCAAATTGCTCCGTCTGATACCAGGTAATACGTTGTGGCTCTTCGATATTGCGATACCACACCTCGATACTGACCGGTGAACTTAAGCCAGCGCTCAATGAGCGATAAGTTGCCTCATCCACAATCGTACCCTGCAGCGCCAGCCAGCGTTGAGCCAACTCCTCAGGCGCCGTTTGCGCAGGCGGATCAAGCCGCCAGCGGCCCTGATTCTTCTCCAGCGACCAGCGCGTGGCATAAATAGCAACCACTTCCTGGTTAGGGTCGAGCAGGAACGGGGCGGCCGATGGCTGGGCCAACTGGGGTTCCAGCAGATAAGTACGGATCAAGCTCGGCACATTCAACACCGCAATGAACGCTATAATGGCTAGAATCAGCACATTGTTCCACTGGCGACGGGTCAGTTTCATCAGGCAGGCACACCGCTATCGTTGTTTGAGACTCAAAAAGTATACATGATTTCGCCGCTAAGGCGCAGCGCAGTGGTGCTCCGAACCAAAGAAGCAGAATAGCAGGCAATAAAAAACCCAGCTCGAAAGCTGGGTTTTCTCAACTGCGACTTCTACGAGAGAAGTTTTACAAAGGCGAAATCAATTACTTGATTTTCGCTTCTTTGTACATAACGTGCTGGCGAACTACTGGATCAAACTTTTTGATCTCAAATTTGCCTGGCATGTTACGTTTGTTCTTATCAGTTGTGTAGAAGTGACCAGTACCTGCAGAAGATACCAGACGGATTTTCTCACGAATGCCTTTAGCCATTGCCTAATTCCTCTTAAACGTTTTCGCCACGAGCACGGATATCAGCAAGAACAGCATCGATGCCTTTCTTGTCGATGATACGCATGCCTTTAGCAGTCAGACGTAGTTTAACAAAACGTTTTTCGCTCTCTACCCAGAAACGATGAGTTTGTAGGTTCGGCAGAAAACGACGCTTAGTAGCATTTCGTGCGTGTGAACGGTTGTTACCCGTTACTGGACGCTTACCAGTTACTTGGCATACTCGGGACATGAATGTCTTCTCCAAATCGTTTCAGCTCGATATCAACCTTGGTGGCCGAACCTCTCTATTTCCAATCAGAAGTTAGAGGTTAAAAACCGTTATGGAAAATCCATACAAGGCTATCAAAGGTCGCGCATTATACTAACTTGACTAGTATTGCTCAAGACCCGAACAGATCCTTTTTACGGGTTTTCGTGATCTTTTTTTAAGCAGAGCTGATAATAGTTCAAAAAATGTCGGGGGATTGTAGCAGAAACTCGCAGGTGAACAACTAAAAACTTCGGCCTTTCCACACACCACAGGCGGCTTTCGGCACCAGCCGAATAAAAACTACGATTAACCTGACGCCTTTTTGGTGACTAAACTGCATGCCATTATCTCATATCAATCTGATTATAAAGCCAAATCAATCCGATTCTGTATGTAAAACAGCTTTGCTATTGTCCGCCAGTCAGACACAGAAAATATCACAGCAACAACGCCGATTTGAGGGTTTGACTCCCTCAAGTCTGAGGCTCGCGCCGCTTCACAACCAACCACGCTCGGCAAACGACACCACTTCACCATCGCCAATCACAAAATGATCGAGAATTCTGACATCGACCAAAGCCAGCGCATCGCTCAAACGCTGCGTAATGCGCCGGTCGGCCTGACTCGGCTCCGCCACTCCTGACGGATGATTGTGCGCCACAATCAGCGCAGCAGCGTTATGATGCAATACCCGCTTGACCACTTCGCGCGGGTAAACGCTGGCGGCATCCAACGTACCTTCAAACATCACTTCGTCGCTGATCACTCGATGCTGGTTGTCGAGAAACAAGACGTAGAAGGCCTCACGCTGGCGGTCGCGCAAAACACTGGAAAGATACATCCGGGTCTGCTGCGGGCTGGTCAGCGCCCCGCCACGCTTAAGCGTTTCCGCCAGATAACGCTGGGTCATCTCCAGTACGGCCTGCAACTGGACATACTTGGCCTGACCCAGCCCTTTGTGCTGACAAAATTCGTTTTGAGTAGCCGAAAACAGCTGACGCAGAGAGCCAAAATCCTGCAGCAGCTTATCGGCCAACGCCAACACATTCATGCCCGGCGTCCCCGTCCGCAGAAAAATCGCTAACAATTCGGCGTCAGACAATGACTGTGGGCCACGACGCAGCAATTTTTCACGTGGCATGGATTCACTGGGAAGGGATTTGAAGCTCATGGGTTCACTCAGCAAGCACAATAACCCCGTATATAGAGCAGCAAACCCCAAGGGGCGCAAGCGACCCTTGGGGTTTATCAACGCCGGGCAGACGGGGAGTGTAACTGAGCAGTCACTCAGAGTTTAAAATGCCCGACCAGTTGTCCCATCTCTTGTCCGGAGGCCGAGAGACTGGCGCTGATCGCTTTTGAACGTTGCAGGTTATCACTTAACTGGGTGACGATATGCTGAATGGCCACCAGATTCTGGTTGATGTCTTCGGCCACCACACTTTGCTCTTCCGCCGCCGACGCTGTCTGAATGCCCATATCATGAATGGTGCGTACCGCCTGCTGAATGCCGGCCAACGACTCTTTGATCTGAACCGATTCCTGAGCGGTCTGCTCACCCCGTTGCTGACTGGCACTCATGGTGGTCACCGCGCGCGCCACCCCGCCTTGCAGTTGTTTAAGCATGTCACCAATCTCATGGGTGCTGCTCTGAGTGCGACTCGCCAGTGAACGGACCTCATCCGCCACGACAGCAAACCCGCGTCCCTGCTCACCCGCTCGCGCGGCTTCAATCGCCGCATTTAACGCCAGCAGATTGGTCTGCTCGGCAATGCCGCCAATCACGTCCAGCACCTGAGTGATCTGGGCGGTTTGAGCACTGAGATCCTGAATCGCATCCGAAGTCAGGTTGACCTCATCCACCAGCTTGCCGATGCCCTCAATCGCCTCACTGACTTCGCGCTGCGCTTCATCGATCTGCTGATTGGCAGAATCAATCGCCTGAGCGGTCGCGTGGGTATTGCCAGCCACCTCGCGCGCAGTCGCGCTCATTTCCGTGACGGCCGTGACCACTTTGTCAGTTTCCAGGCAGTGATTCTGCATCTGCTGGCTGGCGTAGCTGGTTTGATCGTCGAGATCATGTGACGCGCTTTGTACGCTCTGCGCCGAAGTGCGAATATCGGCGATGAGCGGTTGCAGCTTATCCATAAACTGGTTAAACGCCCGGGCGACATCGCCAACCTCGTCCTGCGTCTCAACCTGCAGGCGCGCAGTCAAATCGCCGCCGCCCGCTGCGACATCTTCCAGTGACGCGGCGATGTGTTGCAAAGGAAGAATACCACGAGACACCAGCAAACTGACCACCACGCCAGTGAGCAGCAGTCCGACCACCGACAGGCCAATCGCAGACCATGTCTGCGCTTTCAATGCCGCCAAACTGCTGTGACGAAATGCCGCCACCTGAGCTTCGATGTCGTCGATGTAGATCCCGGTACCGAGCACCCAATCCCATTTAGGCAGGTATTCAGCGTACCCGAGCTTGGGGGCCTGAGCATCGATCGTCGGTTTGTGCCACGAAAAATTGAGAAAGCCGTCGCCCTGCTTGGACGCCGAGATCAGTCCGGCAATCACGGCCACACCATTTTCATCTTTCAGGCCATACAGGTTTTTACCTTCCAGTTGCGGTTTAATCGCGTGTAAGGTGTTAACGCCCTGCGAGTCATAAGCAAAAAAATAGCCATCGTCACCAAAGCGCATCGCTTTCAGAATGGTCTTGGCGCGGGCCTGGTTTTCCCCCTGTTGATCGGCATCGTAAAGCGGCTTAATCGCCGTCACTCCCATCATCAGATAGGCCTTGAGTTCCGCTTTGCGCGTCTCCAGCAGCTCAGCGCGGTAACGGCTCAGCTCCTCGTCCAGAGAACGCATGCTGCTCCAATAATTCACGGCGGTCACCATGGCCGTAATGGCGATCAAAGGGATCAGGGTCAGTAACAGTAATTTATTCCGACTTCTCATTATTTTGCCTTATTATCAATTATTTTCAGCGAGTTATGCGCCTATCATGCAG
>NZ_WXWP01000415.1:0-22075 GCF_009904765.1 Vibrio sp. V39_P1S14PM300 | reverse complement strand
GTCAGCCTAAAGATCAAACATAATCCAATAATTACATATGGTTATAAAAACACAACCATCAGAACATCAAGTTAGAGCCGACTTTAATTGTTGCATTTTTGTAATTTTTTAGTTGACCACATGGTCAAATTATCCAATTATTGACCCAAAGGTCAGAAAATAATTACTGGAACTATAGTGTCAATGTACAAGGAGGTCTCTTGATTACTTTCCTTCTCAATCAAGAACTCAGACAAGAAAGCGAACTGTCCCCCAATATGACGGTACTTAATTACCTACGTAACCAGGTAAACAAAACGGGAACCAAAGAGGGATGTGGTTCGGGTGACTGCGGGGCGTGTACCGTCGTATTAGGGGAAGTCATTGACGGGCAACTGCATTATCGCTCCGTCAACTCTTGTCTGACGTTTGTTTCCGCACTTCACGGAAAGCAGCTGATCACAGTGGAAGATCTACAAAACAGTGATCGTTCATTACACCCTGTGCAGCAGGCGATGGTCGAGTTTCATGGCTCGCAATGTGGCTATTGTACGCCGGGCTTCATTATGTCCATGTTCGCGCTGAGTAAGAACAAGCCCGCCGCGACTAAAGCCGATGTGATGGAATCGCTGGCAGGCAACTTGTGCCGCTGCACTGGCTACCGTCCGATTGTCGATGCGGCTCTGTCGCTGGCATCCAACGAACCTTTGATGGATCAGTTTACTCATTTCGAGCAACAAATCATCGCCAAATTGGAAAGCATACAAGCACAACCCGCCAGTCTGAGCTTTGGAAAACTCACGGCTTACTCGCCTCGTTCGGTTGACGAACTGGCCCAGTTGTATGTGACCAATCCCAAAGCCAAACTGGTTGCCGGCGGCACCGACTTAGCGCTGGAAGTCACGCAATTTCATCGTGAAATCGAAACGCTGATCAGCGTCAACCTGGTCGACGATATGAAAGTGTGTGAACAGAGCGACACCAACCTGCATATTGGTGCGAATGTCGCGATCAGCGATGCATACCAATTGCTCACTCAACACTACCCAGACTTCGGTGAACTGCTGCATCGATTCGCCTCGCTTCAGGTGCGGAACCAAGGCACGCTGGGAGGGAACATTGCCAATGCCTCACCGATTGGTGACGCACCGCCGCTACTGATCGCACTGAATGCGCAAATCAAGCTTCGCCGCGGTCAACAGACCCGTATCATACCGCTGGAAGACTACTTCATCAGCTATAAAGTCACGGCCCAGCAGGAAAGCGAGTTTATCGAGCAAATCATCATTCCTAAGCCAGGCACCGATGAAACCTTCCGTGCTTACAAACTCTCGAAGCGGATCGACGATGACATCTCTGCGGTATGCGGTGCTTTCAATTTACACATCGAAGACAACAAAGTCGTGAACGCACGTATTGCTTTTGGTGGCATGGCCGCGACACCCAAACGTGCCAGTCACTGTGAGAACGCCTTGATCGGGCAAACGTGGAACGAAGACACGATTCAACAGGCGATGCAGGCGATCAATCTCGACTTTGAACCATTGAGCGACTTCCGTGCCAGCAAAAAGTACCGTTCGCTCACCGCAGCCAATATGCTGCGTCGCCTTTTCATCGAAGAGACTCAACGCAACCATCAGATCGAAACAAGGGTAACGTCTTATGTCTAACGCACACACAAATACAATGAGCCATGAAGAAATGGTCACCATTGTTAAACAGGATCTAAAAACCGGCGTTGGCAAAAGCGTTAAGCATGACAGCGCACCTAAACAGGTCACTGGTGAAGCAACCTATATTGATGACCGGTTGGAGTTCCCCAATCAACTGCATGTCTATGCCCGTCTCAGCACACAGGCACACGCCAAAATCACCAAGCTGGATGTCTCACCCTGCTATGAGTTTGAAGGTGTAGCCATTGCTATTACCAGTCAGGATGTGCCCGGACAACTTGATATCGGTGCGATTCTCCCCGGCGATCCTCTGTTGGCAGACGGCATTGTCGAATACTACGGACAGCCCGTTATCGCCGTCGCGGCCAATGATATGGACACTGCTCGCAAGGCCGCACAAGCGGCCATCATCGAGTATGACCCCCTACCCGCGATTCTGGATGTTAAAGAAGCGTTGGCTAAACAACACTTTGTTACACAGAGCCACCAGCAAAAACGTGGTGACTCGGTGCGAGCACTGGCGAATGCAAAACACGTCCTTGAAGGCGATCTCGAAATCGGCGGTCAAGAGCATTTTTACCTGGAAACTCAGGTCAGCAGCGTAATGCCAACTGAAGACGGCGGCATGATTGTGTACACCTCAACGCAGAATCCGACCGAAGTCCAAAAGCTGGTTGCTGAAGTTCTTGGCGTGCCGATGCACAAAGTGGTCATTGATATGCGCCGAATGGGGGGCGGTTTTGGCGGCAAAGAAACGCAGGCTGCCGCTCCTGCTTGTCTGGCAGCGGTGATCGCTCACCTGACCAAGCGCCCGACCAAAATGCGCCTTCCACGCATGGAAGACATGACAATGACGGGAAAACGCCATCCGTTTTATAACCAATATAAAGTCGGATTTGACGACAATGGCGTCATTCAGGGCGCAGACATCGTTGTGGCAGGAAACTGTGGTTATTCGCCCGATCTGTCGAGCTCCATTGTTGACCGCGCCATGTTTCACTCCGATAACGCTTACTACCTCGGTGATGCGACCGTCACTGGCCATCGTTGTAAAACCAACATCGCGTCCAATACCGCCTACCGTGGTTTTGGCGGCCCTCAGGGCATGATGACCATAGAGCACATCATGGACGAAATTGCCCGTTATCTGGGTAAGGACCCGCTGGAGGTTCGCAAAGCAAACTACTATGGTGGTGAAGGACGAAACGTCACGCATTACTACCAAACCGTTGAAGACAATTTCCTTCCCGAGATCACAGAGCAACTTGAACAAAGCAGCGATTATCACGCGCGCCGCAAGGCAATCGCCGAGTTCAACAAACACAGCCCCATCCTGAAAAAAGGATTAGCTATCACCCCGGTGAAGTTTGGTATCTCGTTTACCGCGACTTTCCTGAATCAGGCCGGCGCATTGATCCATATTTACACTGACGGCAGTATTCACCTGAATCACGGCGGTACTGAGATGGGTCAAGGTCTGAACATCAAAGTGGCACAAATTGTTGCAGAGGAGTTTCAGGTCGATGTCGAACGTATCCAGATCACCGCTACCAACACGGACAAAGTGCCGAACACATCACCCACTGCGGCCTCATCGGGCACCGACCTCAATGGTAAAGCAGCCCAGAACGCCGCACTGACGATAAAACAGCGTCTGATTGAATTTGCCGCGTCACATTTCAACGTGTCGCAGGAAGACGTCGTGTTTAAAAACGGCATGGTGGTGATCCGCGATGAGATACTGACGTTCGAAGCGTTTGTGCAACTGGCGTATTTTAATCAGGTGTCATTATCGAGTACTGGTTTCTATCGCACGCCAAAGATTTACTACGATCACGAGCAGGCCAGAGGTCGACCCTTCTACTACTTCGCGTATGGAGCCTCCTGCTCCGAAGTGATTGTGGACACCTTGACGGGCGAATACAAAATTCTCCGTGCGGATATCCTGCATGACGTCGGCGCCTCCCTCAACCCGGCGATCGATATCGGCCAGATTGAAGGAGGCTTCATCCAGGGTGTCGGCTGGCTGACCACAGAAGAACTGATTTGGAATGAGCAAGGCCGATTAATGACAAACGGTCCGGCCAGTTACAAGATCCCGGCGATCGCCGACATGCCGATTGAGTTCAACACTCAGTTGCTGGAAAACCGCGCGAATCCGGAAGACACGGTCTTTAACTCCAAAGCGGTCGGCGAACCGCCGTTTATGCTGGGAATGTCGGTCTGGAGCGCATTAAAAGATGCGATCGCCTCCGTGGCAGTCGACGGTGCTATACCTAAACTGAACACCCCGGCCACACCGGAGCGGGTATTGATGGCCATTCAACAGGTCACCCAGCCTCAGGCCGAGGCAACCGGCGCAAGTGCTCAAAAAGCATAACGCAAGCATGCCAGCTCGTTGAGAGCTGGCTGAATTCAAGGAGAGAGCTATGTTTAAGGACAATTGGATTCAAGAGCTGGCGCAACTGGAAAAGAACAGCGAGCCATGCGTCATGGTCACTGTGCTTGAAGATCGCGGTTCTGTACCCCGTGATGCCGGAACCAAAATGCTGGTGACACAGGATCGCGTGATCGCCACCATTGGCGGCGGACATCTGGAGCACCTCGCGACTCAGATGGCGCAAGACATGTTGCAGTCCGGCGAGCATGCGCTGCAAGTGGAGCGCTTCAATCTGGGCGCAAGACTCGGCCAATGCTGCGGTGGTATGGCAACACTCAGTTTCGAACCTATTGGTACCCAGCAGAAACACTTGGTTGTTTTTGGTGCCGGCCACGTAGCCAAAGCCCTTTTGCATATCGTCTCCACTCTTCCATTTCGCGTGACCTGGATTGATGAGCGGGAAGATGTCTTCCCGGATTCGCTCCCTCACGGCGTGCAGAAAGTGGTCAGCGATGATCCTGTCGGTGACGTTGCGGACCAACCCGCGAACAGTTATTACCTGGTGATGACGCATAACCACCAGCTCGATTTTGAACTGGCCAAAGCCATCATTAACCGAGCAGACAGCGCCTATTTCGGCATGATTGGCTCGGTCACCAAGCGCAAAAAATTTGATATGCGCCTGGCACAACGCGGCTACAGTGAAGCGCAAATTCACTCAATGATATGTCCGATAGGCATTAGTGCGGTAAATGGGAAACACCCGGCAGAAATCGCGGTATCGGTTGCGGGTGAACTGATCGCACATTATCAGGGTGTCACACTTGAACCAAAGCGCCCTGCCACACACAGTGAGCCAGAGTCGCAGCGCGATATCACCATGGAAGAGAAGATCGCTTAACTCGCAAGAGTTAAAAAGGAAGCAATCAATGACTACGCAAAGAAAAGCTTATCGCGCCAGCATACTGCACAGTATTGCCGACCCTAAAGATGTCGGGCTGGAACACTCTTATCAATATTTTGAAGACGGCCTGTTGGTGGTTGAGCATGGACACATCATTGATGTTGGCCCGGTAACCGAGGTACTCAAACGCCAACCTCGCGGGCTGCATGTTACCCAGTACAAAGACAAGCTTATTACTTCGGGATTTATCGATACCCATATACACTATCCGCAGACCGGAATGATCGCCTCTTATGGCGAACAACTTCTTGATTGGCTTGAGAATTACACGTTTCCGGAAGAGCGGCGATTTAAAAATCCAGTGTACGCACATAAAGTCGCCAAACTGTTTTTGGATGAACTGGCCAGTAACGGTACCACCACGGCTCTGGTGTTTGGCACCGTACATAAAGAGTCTGTGGATGTGTTCTTTCAGGAAGCGGAACGACGCAATGTCCGGATGATCGCTGGTAAAGTTCTGATGGACAGAAACGCACCGGATTACCTGAGAGACACACCGGAATCTGGCTACGCAGACTCCAAAGCGCTGATCGAGAAATGGCATAAGCGCGGTCGCTTGTTATATGCAGTGACGCCCCGCTTTGCGCCCACCAGTACACCGGAGCAACTAGCGACGGTCGGAAAGCTGCTCGAAGAGTACCCGGATGTTTACATGCACACCCACCTTTCTGAAAACAAAAAAGAAATCGAGTGGGTTTTGGAACTGTTTCCTGAACGCAACAGCTATCTGGATGTGTACGATCATTACGGTCTCTTGCACAAACGATCCGTCTTTGCCCATGGCATTCACTTATCCGACTGTGAGTGCCAACGTCTGGCTGACACAGAGTCCGCCATCGCCTTCTGTCCAACATCAAACCTGTTTCTCGGTTCAGGGCTGTTCCGATTGCCCAAAATGGAGCAACATGGTGTGCGTGTTGGTATGGGCACCGATGTGGGCGCTGGTACCAGTTTCTCTATCCTGCAAACCATGAGCGAAGCGTACAAAATCATGCAGTTGCAACAAGAGAAGTTGCACCCGCTTAAATCACTGTTCCTCGCCACACTAGGCGGCGCCCGCGCGCTGCATCTGGATGATCAGATAGGCAACCTCAATGTCGGGAAAGAAGCCGATTTTGTTGTTCTGGACTTGCACGCGACGCAGCTAATGCGTTTTCGAATGAATCAGGCAACAACATTGGAAGAAAAATTGTTCGTACTAATGAGCCTTGGCGACGATCGAACTGTTTGCGAAACTTACATCTACGGCGAAAAAGCCTACGACTCCCGAGGCGGCATCCGGGATAAAAAGATCGCTAGCTAAACAGCCACTCTTTACGCCACGCTTTCTCGCGTGGCGTTTTTCTTTATCACACCGAAACACTCTATCCGCTTTTTTCTGTTGACCAAAACAACCGGTAATACAGTCATCAACATGCCGGTGCGTGATACACCGTGAAGGCTTCATTTAGTATCCAAACCGCCAGCAGCGCCGGTTTCACCTCTAATATAACCGTACGGTACCGACGAATTGGTTTCTTTGCCTGGAGCGTTTGATAAGCGCAATAACAGACGTTGCAAACAAGAGCACGCCACCACGACTGAGATTGATGTTTTGTGGCGGCCTCCAATAAGGAAGAGGTTTGACATATCTCGAAAGGTCACCGGCGACGAGTAAAGCCTGACCATCAGTTTTGTAGCTGTATAAACAAGCGTTCAGGAGCCAACGGCCAGTTAAGGTACATTTCGTTGGTTATGCCTTAAACAAGACTTTCTACACTCGCTTATTGGCTTAATATAAAAAATCCCCGGACAGGGGCCGGGGCGCAGAAAGGTGTGCTAAATGACGAGAGATTGTTAAGTGCGCTGCCAAGCAGCGCAATCTGCCGCCTAAGCGGCAGATCCTGAGCCGACGCTACTGGATACTCGCGCCCTGCTCTACCCAATTCCCGATGAGGGCTCGTTCATCATCGGTCATTTGAGTCAGGTTACCCAACGGCATTACCTTAGTGGCAACCGCCTGAGCAATAATCCTTGGTGCATTATTTTTGATCTCTTCCGGGGTATCCAGAATGACACCTGCTGGCGCCGTTTTAAACGCAGCATGAGTCGGATTCGCAGAATGGCAGACTGAGCAGCGCTCCTGAATCACTTCATTGACCTTAGCAAAAGCGATCCCATGCTCGGTGACATCTGCGTCATGAGAAACCGGTTGAGCCTTGGTGCCTGCGGATGCTTGCGCCTCATCAGACACTTGACTGCTTTGTGTGGCCACTTTCGCAATCGGCGCTGATGATGACTGACTGGCATACGGTGACGTAATAAAAGCCAGTGTAATCATCCCTAATGCCGCCACCGGAATGGTCCACGCATACTTCTGACTGCCATGACGAGTGTTGAAGTAGTGACGCACCAGAATACTGAATACCGCCAGACCGGCCAGAATCGCCCAGTTGTATTCTGAACCGTAAGTACTCGGGAAATGGTTACTGATCATAATAAACAGTACCGGTAACGTCAGATAGTTATTGTGACGTGAACGCAACAAGCCTTTGGCCGGAAGCAGCGGATCGGGCTCGCGGTTTTCTTCAATCGCTTTCACCAAGCCGCGCTGAGCAGGCATGATAACGCGAAAGACATTACCGACCATGATGGTGCCGATGATCGCGCCGACGTGGATGTAGGCACCGCGACCACTGAATACCTGAGACAATCCATACGCTGAGCCAACCAAAAGCACAAACAGCACCAACCCCAGCAACGCCGGTGTTTTTCCAAGTGGTGAGTCACACAACAAATCGTATATAAACCAACCTGCAACCAATGCACCGACACCGATGGCAACGGCCGTGCTCGGCGTTAGCCCCGATCCTGGAGCGATCAGATAAATCTCTGCATTCAGGTAGTACACCACGAACAACAAAGCGATACCGGTGATCCAGGTGAAGTACGCTTCCCATTTAAACCAGTGCAGGTTTTCTGGCATTTGAGGTGGTGCCAGTTTGTATTTTTCCAGATGGTAAATTCCTCCACCATGGATAGCCCATAGGTCACCGGACAAACCGGTTTTAGGGTTAACCCGGTTGAGGTTATTCTCAAGCCAGACAAAGTAAAACGACGCACCAATCCAGGCGATGCCGACTATCATGTGAACCCAGCGAATCGCCAGATTCAACCACTCCGTGATATGTGGATCCATAATAAAACTCCTGTATTACAGCGAGACCACGTCTCGCTGTATCTCTTCCTTGTTGCTGTTGCCCGGAATGTCTTCCAGATGCAGTGACACCAAATCGGTGTCAAAGAATACTTCATCACAGTTATGCCCCTCACCAGCCCGATCAACAATCAGAAACTGATCCTGATCACTTAGCGCCAGAACCGGATGGTGCCAAACCCCTTTGTGGTAATTGACCCCTTGACGTCCGTTGCTAATGAACGCCCGGCAATGAGATAACTGCGGATGATCGCCTTTCGGCGCAACAACAATCAGATAAGGTCGCCCAAACAATGGAACGAACGCCTGAGAGCCTAAAGGATGGCGTTCCAGCATCCGTATCGTCAGCGGATACTCTAGCGGTGTGGCCTGAAAAATACTCAGGATGGCCTGACCACCCTGTTCTGCCACGTCCGCACTGGCAAGTTTGTGGTAACGGCGCGTTGAACCGTTATTGATCATGAAGTAATCACTGTTTTCGGTTTCAATCACATCCCCAAACTCAGCAAATGCATCTTTATTGAGAGGTTCTATTTTCAGACGGCGAATTCCATTGCTCATAGTGCTTCCCTTGCTGTGAATTAACCGGCTTTAGTGCCGAACAAACGTAGGCGGCTAACACCACCATCCGGGAAAATGTTCAGACGCACATGCGTCACAGGCCCGATATCGTTCACTTGCGACACAAACTCATGGATTTCATGTGCACTGAGTTTCTGCGCTGGTAACAATTCACGCCAGAACAAGCTTTGTGTCGCAACCTGATCGTCGGTACCACCTTTGACGTAGGCAGCCTGAATAGAACAGCTGTCCGGGTAGTTCCCTTTGAAGTGTGCGGTGTCGACAACCACTCGTTCGATATTCCCTGCATGACCTAAGGCCACGATCACCCAATCGTTACCAGGCGTGCGACGTCGTGCCGTTTCCCAGCCATCACCCATGTTTTCACCACGTCCCGGGCCAAGAATATTGGACGTTTTACCGTAATGTTCATCACTGCATGCCAGTGCACGACCACCATGCTCAACCGCAGCTAGATCGATCTGTTGCTGGGTATCGATCGCTTCCCAATCCACGCTTGGAGTCCCGTAAATACGCAGACGTGCTACACCACCATCTGGGTAAATATTGAGGCGCACATGGGTGTACACTTTACCGCTCTCGATGTTACGCAGGTGATGGCTGTCGCCAGCCAGACTAAGTGACGGCAGGATCTCTTCCCATTGTGTGGCATCATCCGGATCGCCTTGTGGTGAGTAACACGCATCCAGCGAGGCCGAAGGCGGAAAGTTACCAGTAAAGAAACTGGTATCGATATCTACGCCCGCAATCGTTCCGGCTAAACCTAAGCGTACAACACAGAAATCGTAGCCTTCTCCGCGTTTACGTCGGGTTTCCCAACCGTCCATCCACTTGCCATTGTCATCGAACACCGCTTCTTTCCATACTGGTGCTTCCCGACGTAACAGACGGCTTTTGTCTGCGAAAAAGTCGTCGGTAGCGTACAGCGCCTGAGCGCCCAGTTTGTCGTCTGCGAGGTTGATGTATTGTTCAAAATCTAAGGACATTTCCGTCATCCTTCCAATTAATCCAATTAATAATAAAAACGAGTTTGTACCTGCTTCACGTCTGCTCAGACAGGTACCCCACAGCAGTGAACCAATTCGCTCCTCTGCTGTTTATGACTGGCATGAGATAGCTGCCGACTCTGCGACTTACATATCCCAGAGGCGGAAAAAGGCGATCTTGTTGATCTCTTTCAGCGCCGTAGCAAACTCAGTTTCACTATCATTGCCTAATCGCATCTCGAACGATTCAAGAATTTGGTAACGATTGGCCCCTTTTACTGCCATGATAAAAGGGAAGTTGAAGCGATCCTTGTAGCTGTTGTTGTAATAAGTAAATTTTTCAAATTCCTCGGGTGAACACTGATCAATGCCCGCTCCCGCCTGCTCTGCGGTGGAAGCGGCCGTCAGTTCACCGTTGACCGCGGCGCGGCCGGCTAAATCCGGGTGAGCATTAATGAGAGCCAGTTGTTGTTCGGGTTGTGCCGTCAACAAGGTGGAGGCCATTTTCAGATGAAGATTCTCGATGTCATTGTCTTCTTGCGACAAGCCCTGGTCATAGACTTTTTCGGCCACCCACGGGCTGTGCTCGTACACATCACCGAAGTGAGACACAAACTCCTCGCGCGCCATTTGGGTCGGTTTGCAAAAACGAAATTGTGTCATGTTACTGCTCCTGATTCAGTTGATAAGGGTGATGTTCATGCCAGTGGCGTGCAATATCGATGCGTCGACACAGCCATACGTTGTCGTGCTGCTTGACGTAATCCAGGAAGCGGCGCAGTGATGCAATACGACCCGGACGACCAATCAGACGACAATGCAAACCAACTGACATCATCTTCGGCGCTGTCTCGCCTTCAGCGTATAAAGTGTCGAACGTGTCTTTGAGATATTGGAAAAACTGTTCGCCGGAATTGAAGCCCTGAACGGTCGCAAAGCGCATGTCGTTGACGTCCAGCGTATACGGGATCACCAATTGAGGGCGCCCAGCTTCGGTATGCCAGTATGGCAAGTCGTCGTCATAAGCATCAGAGTCATAGAGAAAGCCCCCTTCTTCCGCGACCAAACGTCGCGTATTCGGTCCGGTTCGTCCGGTGTACCATCCCAGCGGGCGTGACCCGGTAACGGATTGAATAATTTCAATCGCTTTCATCATATGGTCACGTTCTTGAGATTCATCGGTGTATTGATAGTCAATCCATCGATAGCCATGACTGCAAATCTCATGTCCGGCTTCCACCATGGCTTTTGCCACAGCAGGGTGACGCTCAAACGCCATGGCAACCGCAAACACAGTCAATGGAATGTTGTACTCATCAAATAACTTTAATACCCGCCACACACCGGCACGACTGCCATATTCATAAATCGATTCCATGCTGATGTGTCGCTCCCCTTTCAGGGGTTGTGCGGAGGGAATTTCGGACAGAAACGCTTCTGACTCATTGTCTCCGTGAAGAACACAGCGCTCTCCACCTTCCTCGTAATTCAGGACAAACGAAACGGCAACTCGGGCATCCCCAGGCCATTTAGGATGTGGAGGATTTGGCCCGTAGCCAATGAGGTTTCTTGAATAGTCCTTATCCATTCAGGCTCTCCTTAATATGGGGCGAAACCGTATCGCCCAACCAAACCTTACCAAAACATTGTATACAATGATTTATCTTAATGTAAAGATTTTGTTGTTAAAGTTAATTTCTCCAACAACATCCTTTTATATCAAATAATTAGGGACAAACCATGATAAAATACTGCTTTGACACAGTTCACAAAGTCATCATACAAGCAAAAATACGCGTAACATTTACATAACAAACGACTTTACTAACCGAGTATTTTGTGTACATATATAGTTATCAGCAAGAGAAAAGTACCACCTCTTGTATACAAAGTTTTTCAATCAAAGCTAAGGAGAGCGCCACGCGCTGACGTAAATTATGGGAAAACTAACCACACATGTTTTGGATACAATGCATGGTACTCCGGGGGCGGAAATCAAAGTAGAACTGCATCAAGTAGACGGTAGTTCACTGGTATACATCAAAGATGTCACCACCAACTTCGATGGCCGGACAGACAGTCCAATGCTGGAGGGCAATGAGTTCGTCGCCGGAAAATATCAGCTCACCTTCTATGTCGCTGACTACTATCGCGCTAAAGGTGTGGATATCGGTGACATTGCTTTTTTAGATGACGTGGTGATCCGTTTTGGCATCAGTGAAGACAGTCACTACCACGTCCCGCTACTCGTCTCGCCTTACAGCTTTTCCACTTATCGTGGCAGCTGATTTCAATAACAACTAATAGCGTCAGGGACTAGATATCACTGGGAGAATTGAAGTCAGGTTGTATTCAATTTAAAGGAAATACATTTAAAAGGACTTGCTGACATGAATGAAAGCAAAGCGGATGTGCTGAGCGAGGGCCAGCCAGAGGGCTTTCTTGAGCGTTTTTTTAAGCTAAAGGCGCATGGGACCAGCGTAAAAAACGAGTTAGTCGGTGGTGCAACCACATTTGCCACCATGGCCTACATTATCTTCGTCAATCCACAAATTATGGCTGCGTCCGGGATGGATGCCGGCGCGGTGTTTGTCGCAACCTGTATTGGTGCTGCCATTGGCTGTTTGCTTATGGGTTTGTTTGCCAACTGGCCTGTCGGCTTAGCGCCGGGCATGGGGTTGAACGCCTTTTTCTCTTTCACTGTGGTCAGTGAAATGGGTTACAGCTGGGAAGTCGCACTGGGCGCCGTGTTTATCTCCGGGGTGCTGTTTGTCGGCATGAGCTTTTACAAAGTGCGTCAGTGGATCATTGAGAGCATTCCAGAAAGCTTGCGCTATGCAATGACAGCCGGGGTGGGCTTATTTCTTGGTCTCATCGGCCTTAAAACCGCAGGGATCGTCGTTGATAACCCGGCCACACTGGTGTCATTGGGTGACTTCACGAAACCAGAAGCTTTGTTAGCCGCGATTGCGTTTCTGATCACTGCCATCTTAAGTGAGCGCCGTGTGTTTGGTGCCGTACTAATTGGGATTCTCAGCGTGACGTTAATTGGCATGATGCTCGGGCTGGTTCACTACAACGGCTTTTTCTCTGCGCCGCCAAGCCTTGCTCCTACGTTTCTGGCGATGGACATCGCGGGTGCGATGAACGTATCAATGATCAGCGTGATCCTGGCGTTCTTGTTCGTCAATATGTTCGATACCGCGGGTACCTTAATGGGCGTGGCCGAACGAGCCAATCTGGTCAACAAGGAAACCGGTAAAATTGAAGGTCTGAGCAAAGCGCTCAAAGCAGACAGTATTTCCAGTGTTGCTGGCGCGTGTGTTGGCTGCCCTCCGGTCACAAGTTATGTGGAAAGTGCCGCCGGCGTTTCTGCAGGCGCGCGTACCGGTTTGTCTGCGATTGTCGTCGCGCTCTTATTTGTTGCTGCGATCTTCCTTTCTCCGATTGCCGGAATGATTCCAGCCTATGCCACGTCAGGCGCTCTGATTTATGTCGCCTTTGTCATGATGAGCAGTATGCAGAATGTCGACTGGAAAGACTTCACCAATGCCGCCCCAGCGGCGATCACTGCCCTGATGATGCCGCTGACCTTCTCTATCGCGAACGGTATTGCGCTCGGTTTTATCACCTACACGGTTTTGAAAGTGTCGACTGGTAAAACCAAAGACGTTTCAATTTCGATGTACGCACTGACGGTGATCTTCATCGCCAAACTGGTCTACATCGGTTAATTACAATCAAAAAATAATTCACACGTTCACCAGCCCGGAGTCTTACTCTCTGGCTGGTTTCGTGTACCCAAATTTCATGTACTACGCAGTTTGTAGTTCATAGATTGCCGACTCAACGAGAGAACAACAGAGAACCCAAACAGACTCACTCTCTGAGGAACAACATATGAAACTTCTGTATACGCTCAATCAACGTCCGCCACGCAGCATTACTCTGCTATTGGCACTCCAGCACATGTTGGCTTCCATCGGCGGCATCGTTGCCGTCCCTTTGATCGTCGGGGCGTCCATCGGCCTTCCGAATCAGGAAATCGTTTCTTTAATCAACGCAGCCTTGTTGGCTTCTGGTGTCGTCACCATCGCACAATGCATCGGCTTCGGACCTGTGGGCATAAGACTGCCTGTTGTCATGGGCTCAAGCTTCGCTTTTCTCGGTGTTGGTATCACCATAGGCAAAGAAGGTGGCGTCGGCAGCATCATGGGCGCGGCGCTGATCGGTTCATTCGTGGTCATTTTTGCCAGCTTTTACATGGATCGGGTGCGCAAACTGTTCCCTACCCTGGTCAGCGGTGTGGTAGTCACATTGATCGGCTTGACCATTCTGCCAGTGGCAATGAACTGGGTTGGTGACGCACCCGCGGCCAGTGATAAGTTCGCCACACTGCCGAAACTGTTCCTGGCGATTGTGTCTCTTGGAATTGTTGTTGCGGTTTCCGTGTACTGCCGCGGGGCGGTGGCGGCCTCTGCGATCGTGATTGGCCTGGCTGGCGGTTACCTCGTCGCTTTATCGCTGGGCATGGTCAATCTGGAACAAATCAGCACCGCTGCCTGGATCGGCGGACCGGAACCCCTGAAATACGGCCTGAGCTTTTCCACCAGCGCGATCATCAGTATGAGTCTGGTCTACATCGTCGTTATCGCGGAAGCGACCGGAGACTTCATGGCGCTGGCGAATAACTGTCACACCAAAGTAAGCGGCAAAGATCTACAACGCGGGCTGCTTGGCGATGGCCTTGGTAGCACGCTTGCGTCTTTGCTCACCGCCATGCCGCTGGCATCATTCAGCCAGAATGTCGGAATTGTAGGCATCACCGGCGTCGCCAGCCGCTACGTCGTTGCCGCCACCGGTGGCTTGTTGATCCTCGGAGGCCTGTTTCCGAAACTGGCCGCCATTGCGGTCACCATTCCCAAGCCCGTGCTCGGCGGTGTGGGTTTTGTGATGTTCGGGATGATTGCTTATGCCGGTATACGTATGCTGATCAAAGCCGCCGATACCAAACGCAACGCTCTGGTGGTGTGTGTCGGCCTGGCGTCCGGTTTGGCGGTGACCTTTGAACCGCGTCTCTTGCAGCATCTGCCTCATGATCTGGCCAACTTCCTCCACTCCGGGATTACGACTGGCACAATCGTGACTGTATTGCTGCATCAGTTACTACCAAAATCGACTCGCAAAGAAGAGCGTGAAGCGTTGAAAGAGAGCCGCGCTCAGGTTCAGGAAGCCATTGCTCGCAAGTCACAGGCAGCCGAAGTATCGGATGCACAGAACGCAAATACGCTGAAACCACAACAAGATTAGTTGCTCATAGCAACTACGGAGCCATCGGGCCTTCTGGCCCGTTGGCAAAACTCACTGACTATTCACTCCCGACACTGGTTCATTATCGCCAGTCTAAGGAGCAAAGACCGTCTCCCCTGCAATGGTTGATACGGCTAAGGATATTTATGAATGGAAACCATTTGGATTAAGAATCCACTCGCCATCTACACGGGCAACTCTCAGGATGCGCGTGGTGGCTTGGTAATACGAGGCAATCAGATCATCGAATTGATTGCCAAACATCAATCTCCCTCTCATACCATTGATTACACTGTCGATGCATCGCATCATGTGATCACACCCGGTCTGATTAATGCCCACCATCACTTCTATCAGACACTTACCCGCGCCTATCCGGACGCACTCAATAAAGAGCTGTTCCACTGGCTAAAAAGCCTGTATCCCGTCTGGGCTAATCTGGACGAGGAAATGATGAGCGTCGCCACCGAACTGGCACTGGTTGAACTGATGCTGTCTGGCTGCACCACCGCGTCTGATCACCACTACTTATTGCCCGGCGGTTTGGAACACGCTATCGACTTACAAGTCGAAGTGGCTCAAAAGTTGGGAGTGCGCGCTATTTTTACCCGTGGCTCCATGAGCCTGGGGGAAGACGATGGTGGTTTACCGCCTCGTCACACCATTCAGACCGAACAAGCGATTGTCGATGACAGCTACCGTCTGATTCGCCAATACCACCAACATCATGACGGTGCGATGACCCAGATTGCACTGGCGCCCTGCTCACCGTTTTCTGTTACCACGGATTTGATGAAAGAAACCGCATACATCGCCTCTCAGGAAGGGGTTATGATGCACACCCATCTGTGTGAAACACTGGATGAAGAAGATTTCTGTATCGAGCGTTTTGGCATGCGCCCCGTCGATTATCTGGAAGATGTCGGGTGGCTAAATCAGCGCACCTGGCTGGCGCACGGTATCCATTTCAGCGCTGAAGAAATTCGCCGCTTAGGCAAGGCCGGGGTTGGTGTCAGCCACTGTCCTACATCCAATATGATGCTGGCATCCGGCATCTGTAAGAACAATGAGCTGGAAGCCGCCGGAGTGAAAGTCGGCCTTGGTGTCGATGGGTCTGCGTCCAACGATGGTTCCAATATGATTGCGGAAGTACGCATGGCCATGTATCTGCAGCGGCTGCAATACGGTTCGGCGAATGTGTCTCATCTTGATGCGCTGCGTTGGGCGACCAAAGGCTCAGCGCAGGCAATGGGCAGAAGCGATATCGGTGAATTAGCGATCGGTCTGCAAGCCGACCTGGCAATGTTCAAGCTTGATGACATTCGCTTTTCCGGCAGCCATGATCCTCTTGCCGCGCTGCTGCTGTGTGGTGCTCAGCAAGCTGACCGGGTGATGATCGCCGGTCACTGGCGCGTGCTCAATGGTGAAGTGATCGGCGTTGATCTCAACCAGTTAATGCGACGCCACCGGGCGGCTGCCCAACGTCTGGCAGAAAAAGCCCTGCAATCCTGATTCAGATAAACGAAAGCCGCGCAAGCGGCTTTTACTGCCTTATCAACCGTCACCGCACCCAATCGGTGTCTCTGTCAGACTACGCATTCAAATCTGTCAGCAGTTTTTGACGATACTCTTCCACCACCTTAATGATCGACGGCTTCACTTCGCTGATCTGCTTGGATGGCGGGCACCAAAGCCCCACCGCCAATTTGTACCCCTCTAACATGGCCGATGTATTCACTGGCTGGATAGCGTGATCCGAGAATTCCGAATGAGCGAACGTTTTCGGCAGAATAGACCACCCTAACCCGGCTTCGACCATTTTGATGATCAAGGCGAGTTGGTCCACTTCTTCGTAGTTGGAACTGACAATGATTTTTTCGCTCATGCCCTCTTGCAGCAGAGAGCGCAGTACAAATTGTTTGGAATTTCTCAGCGCCATCAATACCTCATCAGGCGCCAGAGCCGCCAAATCCCCGTTTTTCTGCACGAAGGGGAGAAACTCGAAATGCCCCAAAAACGTGGAGTCTAAACTGTGCATGGCCTGACTATCGTGTACGTTCACCAGCCCGAAATGATACTCACCACTTTGCAGGCCCTGTTTTATCTCACTTTTATTACGGACCAGAAAGTTCACCCGCATCATCGGAAAGTCAACCGCCAACTGCATTCGAATCAACACCAGAAAGTTATGCGGAATGACGCTGGAGTATGCAATGTTGATATTTTCCAGCCCGCCATACGCCAGACTTAATGCAACTTTGTCAAAAGTACGCGCCTGTTCGATGGTCTGCTTGGCATAATGATACAGCAAATGCGCATCCTCGGTGGGTTCGACAGAGCGCCCCACTCGCTCGAACAAACGGACCGCCAGCAAATCTTCGAGGTTTGTGATCACCTGGCCAATCGTTGTTCGGTGCTTACTTAATTTTGCCGCTGCCTTACTAAAAGAGCGCACATCATACACTGTGACAAACGCGAGCAATTGTTCAAAACTAAACTGCATTTTTCTTACTCCATCTTTCTCACATCCAAACCAAGTCAAAACGCATATTCTTGGGTTAAAAAGCGATCAAAACCCTCTCTAATGGTCAATATAACATCACCATGTAGGATTAGATCCTACATATGCGATTATCATATCAAGGATAAATGGCTTTATCTTTCTATTCATCAAACCAATAGAGAAAAACCATGAACTCAATGCCACATGAACTCGTCTGGGGAGAAGTCTACTTTCCCCCCTTATTGCTGGTTGTCGCATTAGCGTATCTTCTGACCATTTTGGTCGGTACCGCCGCCGCGAAGCTTGGGTTGTACAAATACATCGCTTTTCCCGCTCTGGCAGAGCTGAGCTTAATCGTCATTTTTATTGGTGTTATTGGCCAATTCATTACCATTTTTTGAGGCAGTTACTGTGATTAAACGTTATCTCTTCACTCTGATACTGATGTGCACCGCAGGTGTCGTAGGCTACAAGCTGTACCAAACGTACTCCAGCCACCCTTGGACACGCGATGGTCAGGTCAGTGCTTATATCGTTTCCGTGACTCCTCGAGTAACCGGGCAAGTCACACAGGTCTATGCCCAGGACAACTCACAAGTAAAAAAAGGCGACCTGCTGTTTGAAATTGATGCCAGCCTCTATAAAGCGGCCTATCACAAAGCACTAGCCAGTGAAAAACAGGCGTTAGCGCTACTGGCAAAAGCAAAAAATGAAGCACAGCGTGCACGGAAACTGGAGAAACGTACTCCAGGTGCAGTGCCAGTGCTGACGTTGAACAACCTGAACAACGCCGTAGAAACCGCCGCGGCCAATGTGGAGTTAGCCAAAGCGAACGTCGAAGAAGCGCGCCTGAACTTAGATTTCACGCAAGTGCATGCGCCAACAGATGGCTACATTACCAATTTCAACCTGCGTGTCGGCTCACAAGTAGTGGCCAATACTCCGGTGGTTGCTCTGATCGATGAAAACAGTTTCTGGATTGAAGGTTACTTCAAAGAGACCGATCTAGTTGGCGTGGATCCGCAAGACAGCGCGTACGTGACGCTGATGACGCACGACGACATCGTGCTGGAAGGCAAAGTGAAAAGTATTGGTTACGGCATTGCAAAGCAAGATGGCAGCACTGGCAACGATCTGCTCCCGAACGTCAACCCAAACTTCCAGTGGATTCGCCTGGCCCAGCGTATACCGGTTAAAATTCAGCTTGAGCAAGTACCTGACACCTTGCAACTTCGAGTTGGCATGACCGCATCCGTTAAAATCATCAAACACTAAGTGGAGATGGCCATGTTGAGTGCCTCAACCAAAGAAGCGATCAAAGCCGCGCTCGCCATCGTGCTATCCATCAGCCTGGCGTTATGGTTTCAATGGGAAAAACCTTACTGGGCAGCGATTGCGGTCGCCGTGATGGCATTAAACGAAAGCTTTGCACACTCAATAAGCAAAGGGCATAACCGACTGGCAGGCACGGTACTGGGGACCGGTTACGCTTTCTTCCTGATTGCGCTGTTTTCACAGAACCAGTTCTTGTTTCTGACCTTCTTCACGCTGTTTCTCGCGCTATGCCTGTTTATGTCCAGCGACGAAAAATACGGTTATATCTTTTCCATCGGTTTTGCGGTGTGCTCAATCGTTGCCTGTATGGGCGGGTTCGATAACCAGGCAACATTCCACTTTGCGGTGCTGCGCTTACAAGAAACTCTGCTGGGCGTCGCAACGTTTTCGCTGGTGTATCGGTTGATGTGGCCTGTGAATACAGAGCAGCATTTCTTTCAACGTTTCGAAACCAGTCGGCAAACGTTACTCGATGCGATCAACAGTCGCCACCAAATAGACATTCAGGCACTGGAAGCCAACGCCGATAACATCAGTAAGCTGTCTCAACTGATTCGTTTGCCTAAAACCGGGGCTTATCGGCTAAAACAGCATCAACGCAGTTGGAAAACACGTATTGATGAAATGGCACAACTTCAGGCACGCCTAAGCGATATAGCACACCAAGAAGAGCATAATAACGACGATCACAGGATCGACTGGACCACGCTAGCCAAGCAGATAGAAAGCTTCGACATTACTGCGCCTCAAACCTCGCTGGTGGGCCACTTTCTGGCCGAAGCGAACAGCCAACGCACTTTGTGCTGGCATCAAGAGCACCGAAGCTTTGTACAACATCTCAACGAAGACGGACGCAAAGTGTTGCAGGGCGTCGCCATGTTCGTCGTGTCGTTACTGATCTGGATTTATTTACCGGTGCCCGGTGGGTTTATTTTTCCAATGATTGCCGGTGTGTTTGCGTCTATTGTACCGACATTGCCGCCTAGCGTGATAAAAGACGCCTTTTTCGGCGTGATAGGCACAGGATCGGTGATCTTGTTGCAATACATTTTTATCATGCCGTTGATGACCGAGCTGTGGCAGTTGGCTTTGTTTTATTTCGTTAACGTAGTGGTTATCTGGACGGTGTTTTCTACCCCAAAACTGATGATCCACCGGATTCTCGGCGTTAACCTGCTGGTGGTGCTGACGTCTGGTGCCCTTAATCTCACGCCCGTATACCGAATAGAAACACCACTACTGATGCTGACTAATATTTTAATTATTTTGATGGTCTCTAAGTTATTCACTGATCTCTTTCGCCAGTCTGCGTAAACCCACACCCGAGCAGCAAACACAAGACTGATTATCCAAGTAACGATAAACAAAACCCTCAGGCTAGCCTGAGGGTTTTATTTCAAAACTGATGCGTTAACGTCAGTTTTAGCATGCCTTCAGTGGTGTGGTATTCAAATCCTTCATACACAGCACCAAATTCAACGTACGCATTCCAACGCTCGGTCACAGTAAACTGTTGTTCGATTGAGATTCCCATTTCCCGGATACCAGACTGTCTCTTACGTATGTGCTGGTCTTTGTCGTACACACTCTCAGACTTATAACGCAGCCAGGTATTCAGTGAGGTGTCCGGCAGCATCGGGACACTGTTATCGATAAACCATTCCGGATCCTGCGTTTCACTCACGTCATACAATATTCCGGTACTCAAGTATCCGTCATCATTGAGGGTGACACCAAGTCGCCATACCACCCCGGCAGATAATGTCTCGTTGCGCTGATGGCGACCTCCGCTGATAACATGTTGCTCGGCAAACATCGGGCTAACAGCGACACTGGTAAAAAGCGGAGACCAGAGCGGAAAAGCCACACCAAATTCCGTTGCCTGGGCATACAACAAACCGTAGTCGGTCACCTTCTCAATATCGAAATAAGGCAGCCATTCTGTTTCGCCGCCTTGCCACTGGTAGGTGATCCCGATTTCCAGCGGTTCAGACGCACTGTGAGCCTGAAAACTCCCCAGACTCACCGCCAACCAGATTGCTGCACTAAGGTTATGCCGCTTCATGTTCCGGTGCCGTCGTAACGGCGGGCTTTTTAGCGGCGTATACCGCTTTCCAACTGTTGTCCTGATGTAACCCCATCAGATGACAGATAATGCCGGAACGTTTAAAGCCGTAAATCATCAGAATCGACAGAGAGCTCAACGTGAAGATCACAAAGAAGTTGTTCACTAGTGTCATCCCAAGCTTCGCAGTGATCAAAGTCATCAACGGCCCCCATAAGAAAATGAAGATCGACTTATGGAAGATAAACACCGTCAGCGAGAACATACCAATCCAGTTCAGTGGCTTCCAACTGACATCAATGCCTTTTGAGTGCAGCCACAACAGAGTGGAGATCACCAGGAACTCGGTTCCCCAGATACCCATACGCCCAAAAGTATTCTCAGCCAGGGAGTGCTCTTCGGCATAAACGTCCGCCAGAGAAATCGTTCCAATACTGTCAAACGTGAAGAAAATCGCCAGAGCCAGTACCGACAGCAGCATTACCCCCTGATTCAGCATGTCACGCATGTGTGGTTTGTGGTGCCAAACCCAGCCATACATAAAGCCAAGACAACCACTCGCCATGAACAAGTCCAGTCTGGCGTCCAATTCATAGTCAGGGTGAACGTAATGACGAACCATTGCTTCAAATGAGCTTAATGCGTCCGGAATACCCAATTGAGCCACAAAGAAGCTCAATACCGTCACCACCATCATGCCGCGAATACCGAACAGCCCGTACACCAGTGAGAACAGCGCAAGCAGCACCATCCACAGCATCACAGGGTAGAATGAAATCGCTTCACCAAAGTTTGGCGCAATCACAAATCCTTCGACATACAGTACACCGATGATCGATGCAAAAAGGAGTAGCTTTTGTGCCAGTTTCGCCCGAACCTGTTCCTGAGTCTTCATCGCCAGGTTGAAGGCGGCAAGCGCCAGATAGATTTGGCTGACCCAGGGTACAAGCCACAGACACATATTGGCGGTAATGCTATCCATCGGAAGCAGCTTTCCGATCATCGGTAGGTGGGAGGTATATACCGTATCCCAGCTTTCATATTCGCGGATAAAAAAGTCCTTATACCAGTAGTTCAGATAGCCGGTGTAGTGTTCAAACAC
>NZ_WXWP01000142.1:0-22155 GCF_009904765.1 Vibrio sp. V39_P1S14PM300 | reverse complement strand
TCAGGAATTATACAATGCAAAATATCGGGATGTCGTCAAAACTCGATAATGTCTGCTACGACATTAGGGGTCCTGTACTCAAACATGCTAAGCGCATGGAAGAAGAGGGGCATAAAATACTGAAGCTGAATATCGGCAACCCTGCCCCATTTGGCTTTGATGCCCCTGACGAGATCCTGGTTGATGTCATCCGCAACCTGCCAACGTCACAAGGTTACTGTGATTCCAAAGGTATTTACTCGGCACGCAAGGCCGTGGTGCAGCATTATCAGAAAAAAGGCATCCGCAGCCTGGATGTCGAAGATGTTTACGTCGGCAACGGCGTGTCGGAGCTGATTGTCATGGCGATGCAAGCACTGCTGAATAACGGCGATGAAATGCTGGTCCCGGCACCGGATTATCCGTTGTGGACAGCGGCAGTGGCTCTGTCTGGCGGTAAAGCGGTTCACTATTTATGTGATGAACAAGCCGACTGGTATCCAGATTTGGATGACATAAGGAAGAAAATCACGCCGAAAACGCGCGGTATTGTGTTGATCAACCCGAATAATCCGACCGGCGCTGTCTACAGTCGCGACTTTCTGCTGGAAGTGATCGAGATCGCCCGTCAGCACAAACTGATCATTTTTGCCGATGAGATTTACGACAAAGTACTCTACGACGGTGCCACACACACCTCCATCGCCACGCTGACGGAGGATGTCCTGACCGTCACCTTTAACGGTTTGTCAAAAGCCTACCGGGTGTGCGGTTTCCGCGGTGGCTGGATGTTCCTGACCGGACCAAAGCATCTGGCGCAGGGCTACGTGGCCGGACTCGATATGCTAGCGTCGATGCGTTTGTGTGCCAACGTCCCGATGCAACACGCAATCCAGACCGCACTCGGTGGTTATCAGAGCATCAATGAGCTTATCCTGCCAGGCGGTCGTCTGTTGGAACAGCGTGACCGAGCCTGGGAACTCATCAACCAGATACCCGGTGTATCGTGCGTGAAGCCCAAAGGCGCCATGTACCTCTTCCCGAAAATCGACACCAAGATGTACAACATCAAAGATGACCAGAGAATGGTGCTCGATTTCCTGATTCAGGAAAAAGTATTGCTGGTCCAAGGCACGGGCTTTAACTGGCCCAAACCGGATCACTTCCGCATTGTGACCCTGCCACACGTGGAAGATCTGGAACTGGCCATTGGCCGTTTTGAGAAATTCCTGTCAACTTACAGCCAGTAAGTATCGATTGCCGATATTCATTGGTATGCTAGTCGGGCACACTTTTCTACACTGAAAAGTGTGCCCGTTGCTATTTCGGCCCCATTCTCAGCAAGGATGTTTGTTGCTATGACAGAAAGCCAAGCCAAAGAAAGTCATTTTTTTGCTCATCTTGCCCGGATGAAGCTCATCCAGCGCTGGCCCCTAATGCGCTCCGTGTCGAGCGAGAATATCTCCGAGCACAGCCTTCAGGTTGCGTTTGTCGCCCACATGCTGGCACTGATAAAAAATAAAAAATTCGGCGGTACACTCAACCCTGAGCGCATCGCACTGCTCGGTATGTACCACGACACCAGCGAAGTGCTTACCGGTGATCTGCCAACGCCAGTCAAATATTACAACCCGGATATCGCCAAAGAGTACAAGAAAATCGAAGCGGCGGCTGAACACCGTTTGCTTTCGATGTTACCGGACGAATTTCGTGATGATTTTGCCCCCTACCTGATCTCCACCGAAGCCAATCCGCAAGAAGCGGCGATCGTGAAACAAGCGGACACCATCTGTGCCTACCTCAAATGCCTAGAAGAACTCAGCGCGGGCAATCACGAGTATGCACTGGCGAAGAAGCGCCTTGATGTCACACTTCACCAGCGCCGCAGTGATGAAATGGACTATTTTCTCAACACCTTTGCCCCAAGTTTTGAATTATCTCTGGACGAAATCAGTTAACAGCTATTAATGTAAAAACAAATAGATAAGATCGGGAGACACAGGTGTGAAGGTAGACATCAGCCCTATGTGGCAGCAACGACACGATGACGAACATAAAATTCGCCGTGACGATCACCGCACGCCGTATCAACGTGACCGGGCGAGAATTCTTCACTCCGCCGCCTTTCGCCGTCTGCAGGCCAAAACTCAGGTGCACGGCGCCAGCATGAACGATTTTCACCGCACCCGTTTGACCCATTCGCTGGAAGCGGCGCAGCTTGGCACTGGCATCGTGGCACAATTGAAGAAGAAGCAGCCAGAGTTTCGCGACTTACTCCCGTCGGACAGCTTGATCGACTCTCTCTGTCTGGCCCATGATATCGGCCATCCCCCTTATGGTCATGGCGGCGAAGTGGCGCTCAATTATATGATGCGCGATCATGGTGGCTTTGAGGGCAATGCCCAAACTTTCCGTATCGTGACTCAACTGGAACCTTACACGGAACATTTCGGCATGAACCTGTCACGTCGTACGCTGCTTGGGCTGATTAAGTACCCGGCACTGCTCAGCCAGACTCAAGCCACCCTGCGACCTCAGCCTGTGGCACATCAGCGCCAGTTGAAAGCCAAAGAGTGGGCACCAGCCAAAGGGCTCTACGATTGCGACCAAGCGCGTTTTGACTGGGTGTTGGCGCCTTTGTCTCCCCATGATAAGGCCCAGCTGAGCCTGATGCGCTCGGATGGTGACTCCGGGTTTAAACACAGCAAAACCCGCTTTAAATCAATAGACTGCTCCATCATGGAACTGGCCGACGACATCGCCTACGGGGTACACGATTTGGAAGACGCCATCGTACTCGGCATGGTTAGCCGCCACCAGTGGCAGGAGGACGCCGCCACTCGTTTGCTCGAAACCGGAGCGCCCTGGTTCGAACAACACATCCAGTCTGTCAGCGATATGTTGTTTTCCGGCGAGCACCACCAACGCAAAGACGCCATCGGCGGCATCGTCAACGCGCTGCTGACCAGCATCCGCGTCAAACCTGTAGAAGCCGACTTTACCAGTGAACTGCTGGCCTTCAACGCGTATCTCGAACCGACCATGGCCAAAGCCTTGGATGTGTTTAAACACTTTGTCAGCGAACACGTCATCCAGATACCTCAGGTGCAGATTGTCGAGTACAAAGGCCAGCAGATTATTATGGACCTGTTTGAAGCTTTCAGTGCCAACCCTGACCGCCTGTTGCCGGAACACACGAAAAAAAGCTGGCTGTCGTCAGGCGACAACTCGGCAGGCATGCGGGTGATCGCGGACTACATCTCATCCCTGACGGACGGACATGCACAGCGTCTGCACCAACAACTGTTTTCTTCTCACGGTTACTAACATCCCCCAACCTTATCAAGGGATAACCGTATAAAAACCAAAAAAGCGCTCGTTGAGCGCTTTTTTGGTAACAACGACGAAAAAGTGGTCAATCTGTTTCTCTTTTGCCTAAGCTGTCAGTAATCATAAAGGTAGAAGGAATCTCGCTGATCACACTCCTTAACAATCATACGGGTTATTTTTTCGGCAGATTATGGTAAATTGTGCGGCGTTCTGGCAGCCATCCTTCGAACCAAGGTTTTGTTCAGCGTCAGGATTGGAGTCTGACATTGGCTTTTTTCAATGACATTTTCAACGACAAAGTACAATAAATTTATGAAGTTAAATCACCTGACTTTTATTCCACTGGCTTTACTGTTAAATGCCTGTGCAAACACACAACCTGAGCAATCCAGCCGGGAATCGTCCAACGCGACGCCTCCAGCCACCCAGTCGGTTAACAAAACACACACCACGTCACCGTCACTGGCCGAGATTCAAGCGCAAGATACCGAGCAGATGATCGACTATGCACGCGAGTTCCTTGGCACTAAATATGTGTGGGGCGGTTCATCACCCAAAGGGTTCGACTGTTCCGGCTACATCAAATACGTTTACAACAAGTTTGACATCACGATTCCGCGTACCACGGCGGCCTATCCGAGCCTGTATGGTAATAAAGTGTCTCTGAAAGACGCAAAACCAGGTGACCTGATCGTATTCACTGGTACCAATCCAAATATTCGTAAACCCGGTCATGCCGGCATCATCACCTCCGTCGATGACGGGAAGCTAACGTTTATTCACAGCTCATCATCGAAAAAGCACTTCGGGGTCACTGAAACCGATTACTACAAGAGCGGTTATCCGCGCCGGTTTCTTACCGTAGTACGGATGTAAACAAGGCGCGTTCAGCGCCTTTTTTCATAGCTACTGGCACGAAACTTACGCCGGAACCCACCCGGCGTCATCTGTTTGTACTTTTTAAACAGACGATTAAAATTCGCCTGATTCACAAAGCCGGATTGCTGCGCAATCACGCTGACGGGCCAATCAGAGCGAATCAGTAACGAGCACGCCTTTCCTAAACGAACCTGAGTGATGTACTGATTAACGCCCATCCCCATCATCCGGCGAAAAAAGCGAGTCAGAGTGCTTTCACTCATGGCCACCACCTGAGCAAGATCCTCCAGCAATAACGATTCAGTATAGCCTTCGTGAATCTGCTCAAGTAACAGGCTCAATTGCCGCTGCTCGCGTTGATCCGACTCAACCATCGTGCCCTCCTGCCCGGAACAGAGAAGTTCATATTCACCACAGTGGCTGAGCGCATCGAGTATCTGCAATAACAAAGTCAGGCGTCTGGCTGAGGACGCCGACTCCAGCGCAATAAACTGTGGCAACAACTCGTTGACCAGTTGCGGGGGGAAGTGCAGGCCTCGTGACGCATCCGTGGTTAAACGCTGCAGTGCACGGTACTCCGGAAACAGCTGGCACACGGCGTTAACCCACTGCTGATCAAACCACAAGACATACACGGTATGTGGGTGCTCAGCGTCAAGAACCCGGTTCGACTGCCAGGTATGTGGAATATTAGGCCCCAGTAAAGTCAAATCCGCATCACCATAAGCGGTGATCTGATCACCAATGTAACGTTCTCCACAGCTATTGAGTGTCAGAGTCAGCTCATACTCGGGATGAAAGTGCCACTCAAACGGTATCGCCTCCAACCGGCGAATCAACAGTCGCCAGGAACTGTTGTTGGCATACGCCACTTTTTCAAACTGAGCTTTCATAAGAAGTACATAGCCACTACAACAGACACAAATATTGACTGGATAGTACTAAATATTGCTGATTTTGCATCACTCCGAGAACGCCAAGGTTGCCAAAATGTGAACAAATAACAACAAACCTCTTAGTACCCACCGGGGAGAAAGTATGAAAAACCGTTATGAATTCGGAGACAATGCGCCTGGCAATAACAGCGTCTCAAACATTCACGATGTTCAACTGCGGGATATCCGTAAAACCTTACCGCTCAAAACACTGACCGAAGAACAGTTCGCCTTCTGGCAGCACAACGGTTACGTCGTGCTGCCACAAATCATCAGCCCAGAGGCGGTACAACGTAGTCAGGATTTCTTGTGGGAATTTCAGGAGATGTCGCCAGACGACACCACCACCTGGTATCAGGATCAGCGCCGTGATCATGCCATGGTGGAACTGAATAATTCCGGAATGGTGGAGTGTTACAACCATCAGGTTTTATGGGATAACCGTCAAAACCCGGATGTGTACCACGCATTTGTTGATATCTGGGATCGGGAAGATTTGTGGGTCACCATTGACCGCGCCAACTTAAACCCACCCAACCGTGCTAACCGCGCATTCAGTGGCTTCATCCATTGGGATGCGGATACCTCGCTCACTCCTCTGCCGGTCAACGTGCAGGGGGTACTGGCCCTGTCAGACACCGATGAGCAAACCGGCGGTTTCCAGTGCGTGCCGGAGCTTTACCGTCAATTAGAGCGCTGGCGTGAGACTCAGCCAGCCGATCGCGATCCGTATGTACCGGATCTGGCGGGTTTTGAGGCTGAATTTATAGCGATGAAAGCCGGCGACTTATTAATTTTCAACAGTTTGCTTCCTCACGGCATTCGTCCAAACCAGTCAGATCGGGTACGCATGGCACAGTACATTTCGATGGTGCCAGCCGAAGAAACTCACGCCACGATCCGCCAATGGCGGATTCAGTCCTGGCAGGATCGTCTCCCGCCAGAAGGCTTTGCCTTTCCGGGTGACCCACGCAACTGGGAACAGACTCGCTACCCAAGAGCAGAGCTGAGTGTGCTGGGAGAAAAATTACTCGGTAAGCGCGACTGGTCGCTGGTGCACAAAGTATAATGCAGATGAAAACGGGGCTGATTCAGCCCCGCTTGTATCGCATTTTTCTTAAGCGCTCGTCTGACGGACAAAATCATGCACCTGCTCAGCCAGCCTCTGTTTGTGTGCATCATCGATAAAACTGGCTTCAATGGCGTTCAGGGTAAATTGCGCCAGCTCTTGTGGCGTCATCGTATGGCTGTCGGCCACCGCCTGAAAATTATCCGTCATGTAACCACCAAAGTAAGCCGGGTCATCCGAGTTGATCGTCACGCACACATTCTGGCGCAACAGGTCGACAATGTTATGTTGATCCATAGTGTCAAACACCTTCAACTTAGTGTTTGAGAGTGGGCACACCGTCAGTGGCACCCGGCTTTTCGCCAGATCGCCCACCAGCGCCTGATCATCCACACAACGCACCCCGTGATCGATGCGCGAAATTTTCAGCAGATCGAGGCTGTTATGGATATTTTCAACCGGCCCTTCTTCTCCGGCATGGGCAACCGTCAGGAAACCATGACGAATTGCTTCCTGAAATACGCGCTCAAATTTCTCTGGCGGATGCCCCAATTCAGACGAATCGAGACCGATACCAACGATTTTGTCCTTGTGCGGCAAAGCCATCCGCAAAGTCTCAAACGCACTGTCTTCATCCAAATGACGCAAAAAACACATGATGATTTGACTGCTGATCCCCAATTGTTCGTGACCATCACGCAGCGCCCGCTCAATCCCATTGATCACGGTTTCAAACGCAATTCCACGTTCAGTATGCGTTTGCGGGTCAAAAAAGATTTCGGTATGAATGACGTTATCGGCCTGACAACGCAACAGGTACGCCCAGGTCAGATCGTAAAAGTCTTGTTCATGAACAAGGACATTCGCTCCCTGATAATAGATATCAAGAAACGATTGCAGATTGGTAAACTGGTACGCGGCCCGCACATCTTGTGGTGTTTTAAAAGGCAGGTCAATCTGGTTACGTTGCGCCAGGTTGAACATCATCTCGGGCTCTAACGTCCCTTCAATGTGCAGGTGCAGTTCAACCTTCGGCAGTTGCTGGATAAAATTGGTCTGGTTCACGCTTGTATCTCCATTCAATGAATTTCAACAAGCGCCTTTCTCTCGCCTAAATATTCACGATATACAAAGAGAAAAGCGCTATGCACTTTCTCTTCGTAATCTGGAATTTACGGCTCCAGGTAGAGACCCTCACTCCTTATCAGTGAGGTTATACGAAGCATCGGCCTTGGCTCACCTGAGGTGGCTAACCGATTGCGCGCCATTATAGCCATACAAGAACCACAATGCCAACAGGCCCAAACCCATTGAGTAGCAGCTTACTCCTCAGTATAGGCCAAGTGTCTATTTCGCATAATTTTTCTCAAAGACTCCGGCAGGCATCTGAGCTATCTGGAATTCAACCATCTGTTCAAAAGCACTCACCAAAGGCAAGAAATCCCTATCCGGCTCCAGCAGAGTCAACAGATGATACCCGGCCTCAACCGTCGACAAGCTGTTATCACTCGGCGCTTTGCGGATACGGTAGTTGCCTTTAAGGCCAGTAGGCAGATGCAGCCCTGGCAACGCCTGCAAGTTAGCCGATAACTGATACATTTTGTACGCTTTTTTCCAGGTACCATCAAGCAGGATCACCCGCACTTTATCCACCACAGGATCGATCGGCATTTGGGTAACAAGTTGAGAGACATCGCTGGGATACAACACGAAGTTGCGGCTATCTGGCTCGCTGAGCAAGCGGTTTAAGTCGGTATGCGCAGAAAAGTCTTCACCGATAAAATGGTGACTGTTTGGCAACGATAAACTTAAAATACGTGCCGTACCCATGGGTTTATGTTGCTCACTGGGGTGCTGAAGGATGACCAGTTCAACATTCGATGGTAGGCTCTCTATCCATTCGCATATGCACGCTTTACGCGATTTACCACACTCTGAACAATATCGGGACATAACGTGAATCTGTACCTGTTACTATCTGTTATCAGTTTACTCTGCCTTGGGTTACAATTTGAACCTCTGCAGTCGGGCATGGCCTGGACCAGCGCCGGCATTCAACATGGTCAGTGGTGGCGCATCCTAACAGGAAACTTTACCCACACCAACTTTGCGCATCTAGCGATGAACCTCGCCGGATTATGGGTCATCAGCTACATTTTCCGCCCTGCAGCACGCCAGCTTATGACCGCTCTGTTGTTTATCGGGATGGTCGTGGGCGTGTCCAACCTGTTTAGCGAGATGACCAGTTACGTTGGCCTGTCCGGTGTGCTGCATGGTGTGTTTGCCTGTTTCGCGCTGAGCGAGGCGCTTAACGGTCGACGCAGCAGTTGGCTACTGGTCTTGGGTGTGATGGCGAAAGTTGTCTGGGAACACACTGTCGGCCCATCCGAAGAAACCAGCGCCTTGATTGGTGCCAGGGTAGCAATTGAAGCCCATCTGGCCGGCATGCTGGGCGGCATCGCACTGGCACTGGCTACCTACATTCTTTCCCGTTCGCCACAAAAAAACGCCTGACTGAGTCAGGCGTTTTTTATCCATCGCGTCAGACTATCGGCCGCTGACCACGATTGATCAGTTTGAGCAGAACGCTGTCCGCCGCTTCCCCGGCCACGCCCGCCAGTTTCTCGGTCAGCTTTTTCTTCTGCACATAACGAACCTGCAAAACGGTCTTATTCTGACAGGCATCAACCACCAGATCGTCGGAAGTCCGAATCTCATCCACCAGCCCCAGGGCTTTCGCCTGGGAACCGAACCAGTGTTCCCCGGTTGCCACACTGTCCAGATCCAGCTCAGGACGGTGCTCACGGATGAAGTCTTTGAACAGGCCGTGGGTTTCTTCCAGTTCCTGTTTAAACTTGTCTCGCGCCTTATCGGTATTCTCACCGAACATGGTCAGCGTTCGTTTGTATTCACCCGCGGTCAATTGTTCAAACTCAATGTTATGTTTTTTCAACAGCTTATTGAAGTTTGGCAACTGAGCGATGACCCCAATGGAGCCCACAATCGCAAACGGAGCGGACACGATCTTGTCGCCAATGCACGCCATCATATAACCGCCGCTGGCGGCCACTTTATCGACAGAAATCGTCAGTGGCAAACCGGCCGCTTTAAGGCGATCCAGCTGTGAGGAAGCCAGGCCGTAACCGTGTACCATGCCCCCGCCAGACTCCAGTCTCAACAGCACTTCATCCCCGTCACGGGCAACAGCCAGAATCGCCGTAACTTCTTCACGCAGCGACGCCACTTCTTTGGCATCAATACTGCCGTGGAAATCCAGCACAAACAGATGTGGTTCACGCTTACTGTCCAGCGTCCCCTCTTTGGCTGCTTGTTTAATGGCTTTCTCCCGGGATTTGTTCTTCTCTTTTTCGCTTTTCTTTTCCGCTTTATCACGCGCTTTAATAAACGCATCATCGTGCAGGTGGTGTTCCAACTGCTCCACGGTGTCTTTGTGTTGCTCGGTCAGGTTCACAATCTCCAGTTCCCCTTTCGCCGCACCACTTTTACTGTTCACTGCTTTGGCTATGACTAAAATCGCAATGATCGCGACCACAACGGTGGCAATCTTGGCCAAAAACAGGCCGTAGTCCAACAAAAATTCCAATGCTAATATCCTCACATGTGCGAATTGGTGTATTGTAACCGTCTTGTCACGAAGACTTAAAGTAGAACATACAATAAGGATGCTCCCCGTGAATTATTCCGTTTCCTCAGATGCCCTGAAAGATAAAGTCATTCTGGTTACCGGCGCTGGTGCCGGGATCGGTAAACAAGCCGCTCTCAGTTACGCAGAGCACGGTGCGACCGTGATTCTGCTGGGTCGTACCGTCAAAAAACTCGAAGAGACGTACGACGAAATTGAAGCGGCGGGCTACCCTCAGCCTGCCATTATTCCTCTGGACATGAAAGGGGCAAGCAAGCAGCACTACCTCGACATGGCAGACACCATCGAGCAACAGTTCGGTCGTCTGGACGGCATACTGCATAATGCCAGTATTCTGGGTGTGATCAGCCCCTTTGACCAAATTGGTGAAGACACTTTCGACGATGTGATGCAGATCAATGTCAAAGCGCAGTTCATGATGACTCAGGCTCTGCTGCCGCAGCTGCATAAATCTCAAGATGCGCGCATCGTCTTTACCAGCTCCACCGTTGGTCATGTCGGCCGTGCATTCTGGGGAACTTACGCCATCTCGAAGTTTGCGACAGAAGGCATGATGCAAGTGCTGGCGGATGAACTGAGTGATACCGCAATTCGGGTCAATGCGATTAATCCGGGCGGAACCCGTACCGGCATGCGCGCGAAAGCCTTCCCGGCGGAAGACGCGCAGTTACTCAAAACGCCGAAGGACATCATGCCGCTGTATTTGTACCTGATGGCTCCGGAAGGCAAAGACGTCAACGGCCAGTGCATGGACGCTCAGCCAAAAAAATAATCCTCTGAATTTTTCGTACACTCAACGCCTTGCTGTTTTCAGCAAGGCGTTTTTCATTTTACCGAACCACATTTTGCTTGCAGGTCCAACGGGAATATTTATACTGTACATATATACAGGTAAATAATTATGTATGAACTAATTGAGCATCTAAAACATAAGCATTTGATCTGGCAAGGTTCTCAGGTAACCGCCACAAGCGATACGCTGCCAACTGGCTTCAGCGTACTGGATCAGAAACTGGATGGTGGTCTGCCGTCACACGGAGTGGTCGAAATCCAGTCACCGGGTGGCGTCGGGGAATTGCGCCTGTTGATGCCACACATTCAGCGCACCAGTTATCACCGCTTAACGGTGTTAGTCAATCCGCCCGGTCTGTTGTGCGCAGAGCAATTGCAGTCTCAAGGCATCGACAACCAGAAGGTACTGCTCCTCTATCCATCCACTCCCAAGCAGGCGCTATGGGCGGCAGAACAATGTCTGAAAAGCGGCGCTTGCAGTAATGTATTGCTCTGGCATCAGGGCTTGGAAGTGCATCAAGCACGCCGGTTACAGGTTGCCAGCGAAACGGGTCATTGCCTGCAATTCCTGTTCAAGCCGCAACAGATGAATCTGTTGTCACTGCCTGTTAGCCTGAGTTTGACCCTGATGCCACACCGCCGCGGTTTGTCTGTCACCATCACCAAACGCAAAGGTGGCTGGCCTCATGGCAGCTTTACTCTCGATATGGGTCATTTATGGCCTAGTCTGACACTAAGCCAACCAGACCCGGTCATTATTCCCTTTCCGCTACAAAAACAGGGCTGAGGAGGCAGCATGCAACTTTGGCTTTATCTGCACTTTCCCCAACTGCAACTGGACCGTTTGTATGCATCTCAGGAACAACCACTGGTGATAGTGAACAGTCAGTCCCATCAGGTCATGCAATGCAATCCACTCGCGGTCCAGCAAGGGATTAAGCACGGTATGGGGCTGGGCAGCGCTGCGGCGCTATGCACCGATCTTCAGGTTCATCCGTATGATCCCAGTGTTGAAGAGCAGGCACTGAACGATATCGCCCAATGGTTGTATCTGGTTACATCCGACATCGTGCTTTACCCGTCGCACGGTCTGTTGCTTAAGGTCACGGATATGCTGGCTCTGTATCAGGGGCTGGACAATTACTGGCAAACCGTATCCCGCCACCTTGATCAGCAAGGTGTGTGCTATCAGTTTGCCACGGGTTTTTCACCTTATGCGGCCATCCTGTTGGCCAAATCCGGACAAAACCACATCGAAGCTGATAAAGAGGCCCTGCTCGCTCTGCTCCGCCGCCATCCGCTGACCACCACAGAACTCAGTATGGCCCAGGTCAGCAAACTGAGCCGGATCGGCATTCATACGCTGGACGAACTGCTGGCTCTGCCGACGCAAGAGCTGGCCCGGCGTTTTGATATCGACCTGGTCAACTATATCGGACGTTTACTCGGGCAGTTCAAACACCCACAACCCTTTTATCATCCGCCGGAAGCGTTTCATCACTCTCTGGAGCTTCTCTTTGATATTGAGAATGTGCAATGGCTGGAAAAGCCGCTCTACACACAACTGCGTAAACTGGAGTTGTTCCTCACGCTGCGCAACCAGGTGGCCTTTGAGCTCAGTCTGACTCTGCATCAGCGGAATAAACCGGACACCACCTTAACTCTGACCTCTGCCAGTGGTGATTACCTCGCCGATAAATGGGCACAGCTGTGCAAGCTAAGTATGGAATCACTGAGTCTGACGGCTCCGGTTCAAGGGCTCAGTCTGGCTATCCAGCGCAGCGCTCCCCAACAAGCAGCCACTCAGGACATTTTCTGTGGCGAAAAAGGTCAGTTGAATGAACTGGAACTGCTCTCGCTGCTGCAAGCCAAATTGGGCAAAGAGCAGGTCCACAAAGTGGCATTCTGTGACGATCCACGCCCGGAGAAAGCGTCACGTCTGTGTGACCCAACCCGGCAAGTACCGGAAAGGGCGTCCCACCCCCGCCTTCGTCCCAGTCTGTTGCTCCCTGAACCTGAGCCGCTGAATGAAAAAGTCACACTGCACGAAGGGCCTGAGCGCATTGTCAGCGGTTGGTGGGATGGCGAAGAGGTCATTCGAGATTACTTTATCGCCCGCAGTCATGACGGGCGCTGGTTGTGGGTGTTTCGTACCCCGCAACAGCAGTGGTTCCTTCACGGACAGTTCAGTTAGGAGAGCACATGCCATACGCAGAACTGTTTTGTCAGAGCAATTTTTCATTTCTGACCGGGGCTTCACACCCCGAAGAGCTGGCGTTGCAGGCCGACTTCCTGCGTTACTCAGCACTGGCGATCACCGATGAATGCTCAATCGCCGGTGTGGTACGCGCGCACACCGCAATCAAAGAGCATAACCTGGCACTCAAGCTGATCGTCGGCAGCATGTTCTGGCTTAACCCGGAATGTCAGGTAGTGCTACTCTGCCCGAATCGGCTTGCTTACGCAGAGCTGTGCCGGATTATTACCAATGCCCGGCGCCGCTCCGATAAAGGCGAGTACCGTTTATCCGAATGGGACCTGATGTCAATACGACACTGCCTGATCATCTGGCTGCCCATTAATCAGGCCAGCGACCATTATTGGGGCCAATGGCTGGCACAACACCACCGTCATCGCTTATGGCTTGGCCTGCAACGTCATCTGCGTGCCAGCGATAAAACCGATCTGGCCCATTGCCAGCACCTGGCTCAGGAATTAGGGTTACCAATCACTGCCTGCGGTGGCGTCCTGATGCATACCGCCACCCGTTTGCCGCTCCAACAGGTACTGAGCGCCATCCAACACGGCAACACGGTCGAGAATCTCGGAAGCCACCGGCTGCACAATGCCGAGCGCTGCCTGCGCAGCACAGAAAAGCTGAGCCGGCTCTTCCAGTCGCAATGGCTGGAAGAGAGTCTGGCTATCGCCAAGCGCTGTGAATTCAAACTCAGCGATCTACGCTACGAATACCCCAGCGAGCTAGTGCCGGATGGTATGACACCGATGGGCTATCTGCGCCAGTTGGTTAAGCAGGGTGAACTGACCCGCTTTCCCGAAGGCGTCCCAGACGCAATTAGTCATACTATCGAGAAAGAACTGGCACTGATCGAAGAGCTCAATTATCCGTTTTATTTCCTGACCATTCACGACATAGTGATGTTCGCCAAACAACAGCAGATCCTCTATCAGGGGCGCGGTTCAGCGGCCAACTCCGTGGTGTGTTACTGCCTGGAAATTACCTCGGTCGATCCTCGCCAAATCTCGGTGCTGTTTGAACGTTTTATCAGTAAAGAGCGCAATGAGCCGCCGGATATTGACGTCGATTTTGAACATGAACGACGAGAAGAAGTCATTCAGTATATCTACCGAAAATACGGCCGTGAGCGCGCTGCTCTGGCCGCGACCGTGATTTCTTACCGGTTTAAAAGTGCGGTGCGGGATGTTGGTAAAGCATTGGGCATCAACGAAACACAACTCGACTACTTCATAAAAAACGTCAATCGCCGCGATCGAGGCCTCGACTGGCAGGCACAGGTTATTGAGCTCGGACTGAAGCCCGACTCACTCAAGGGTGAACAGTTTATCCAGTTAGTCAATGACATCATGGGGTTTCCGCGTCACCTATCTCAGCATGTGGGCGGCTTTGTTATTGCTTCCGGCCCTTTGTATGAACTGGTTCCGGTCGAAAACGCCTCCATGACTGAGCGCACCGTCATCCAGTGGGACAAGGACGACCTGGAAAGCCTGGGGCTACTCAAAGTCGATGTGCTGGCTTTGGGGATGCTGACCGCCATCCGCAAATGTTTTGCCATCATCGCCCAGCGTGAGCAGAAACAATACACACTGGCGGACATCACCCGGCGTCAGGACGATCCGAATGTCTATGGCATGATTCAGCGCGCCGACACCATCGGGGTATTTCAGATCGAATCCCGGGCCCAGATGAGTATGCTGCCACGCCTGCGACCGACCAATTATTACGACCTGGTGATCCAGATTGCCATTGTCCGGCCGGGTCCTATCCAGGGAGACATGGTGCATCCGTTCCTGAAGCGCCGCCATGGTGAAGAGAAAGAGAGCTACCCATCAGAAGAAGTGCGGGACGTGTTGTCACGCACCATGGGCGTCCCGATTTTTCAGGAACAGGTGATCAAACTGGCTATGGTGGCAGCGGGCTTCAGCGGCGGCGAAGCTGACCAGTTGCGCCGGGCCATGGCTTCGTGGAAAAAAACCGGCCAGTTGATGAAGTTTAAACACAAGCTGATTGATGGCATGACTCAGCGGGGCTATGAACAAGCGTTTGCCGAGCGGATTTTTGACCAGATCTGCGGCTTTGGTGAGTATGGTTTTCCGGAAAGCCACTCTGCCTCCTTTGCGGTGCTGGCTTATTGCTCGGCCTGGCTCAAGTATTACTATCCGGAAGCCTTTTATACCTCGTTACTCAACAGCTTACCGATGGGCTTTTACAGTGCCTCGCAACTGATCCAGGATGCACGTCGGCACGGCATTCGTGTCCTGCCGGTGTGTGTGAATGCCTCCGTGTTTGACCATCAAGTGGTGACCGAGCATGATCAGGCTGCCATTCGGCTGGGGTTACGCCTGATCAAAGGATTTAGCGCCGATGCCTGTAAGCAGCTATTGGCGGCTCGCCCGTATCAGGGCTATCAACACATAGATCAGCTAAAACACATCGGTCTGAGCCGACGTGATATTGAGTTGCTGGCTTCCGCCAACGCGCTGCAAGCTTTTACCGATAACCGCTATGCCGCTCGCTGGTCCATCATGGACTCCGCCTCAGATCTGCCCTTATTCCGACAGCTTAATGAAACCGATCCCGTGACCCTTTCGGCCCCCGATGCCCGACAAACTTTGCTGGAAGATTATGCCGCAACGGGGCTTGCTTTGGGCAAGCACCCGGTAACCCTGCTCGAAGAAGCCGGCCAGCTCGGTCGTTTTACCCGCATGCGTGATCTGGCGTGCTGCGATCATCAGTCGCTGGTGACCGTTGTGGGTGTGGTCACCGGAAAGCAGTCGCCGGGTACGGCCGCTGGTGTCACCTTTTTCACCCTTGAAGATGACAGCGGCAACATGAATGTGGTGGTCTGGAAAGCCACTGCCCGGGCGCAAAAACGTGCCTATCTGGGCGCAAAAATTCTGATGGTCAAAGGCATTTTGGAACGTGAGGGCGAGGTGATCCACATTATCGCAGGACGGTTGACTGATCTGACCGAACGCCTGACAGGGTTACAGACTCAATCACGCGACTTTCACTAAACCGGGTACACAAAAAAGGGAGCCAAGGCTCCCTTTATGGTCATTATGTGGAAGATTACAGTAACTCGCGCAGGCGATCCTGGGCCACTTCCACCAGCAGATCCGGCTGAAATTTCGAGATAAAGCGATCACAGCCGACCTTCTTCACCATGGCTTCATTAAAGCTGCCACTCAGCGACGTATTGAGCGTAATAAACAGATCTTTCATGCGCGGATCACTGCGCACTTCGTACGTCAGTTTGTAACCGTCCATTTCCGGCATTTCTGCGTCTGTGATCATCAGCAGCAGTTCTTTGGTCACCTCTTTGCCACTGTCACACCAGGATTTCAGCAGGGTCAGTGCTTCTAACCCATCACGACACTCGATGATGTTCAGGCCGAGCTGGGATAATGTCCCCTTAATCTGGGCCCGGGCAGTCGATGAATCATCCACAATCAGGACATTGCGGCCATCCAGCAACGGCGCAAGATTCGGATCCAGCACTTCTTCTGAAATCGAGACGTCGTAATCAATGATCTCTGCCAGCACTTTTTCAACATCGATGATTTCCACAATCTGCGACCCGTTGCCTTCTTTGATTTGGGTAATCGCAGTCAGGTAGGTCGCCCGACCGGCCGTTTTAGGTGGCGGCTGAATTTCAGTCCAGGCCGTGTTGACGATATTTTTCACCTGCCCGACCAGAAACCCCTGCACTGAGCGGTTATATTCCGTGATGATCAGGTTTTCTTCGGTGTGCTCAAGACGAGATGGCGGGAAACCAATCGCACGTCGCAGGTCGATCACCGGAACCGACTCCCCACGCAGTGACGCCACACCAGTAATGTACGGATGAGAGCCCGGCATTTTGGTCAGGGCGGGCATCTTGATGACTTCTTTGACTTTAAATACGTTGATCGCAAAAGTCTGCCGACTATTGAGACTGAATAACAGCAATTCCAGTCGGTTTTCCCCCACCAGATTGGTGCGCTGATCAACTGTGTTTAGTACTCCGGACATACCGATACCTGTCTTAAAAATTGTTCAGTAAAAATCACCCCATATAGAGTGCAGGTATATGGGCTGAAATACAATACAGCAAATTTATCGGTAAAAACGTTAACCCTCAACCACTTTCATCAACAACAACCCGTCATATAAGGCCTGTTTGATCAAAGCGGCACCGGGCATCGTCGCCTGTTTGTAGAATCGCGATTCCACCAGCTCCAGTTCACGGGTGTAAACCGGCATGCTTTGTTCTTGAATACACTGGTTAATCGCCGGGTACAGAATGTCTTTCGCCTGATTGATCACACCGCCAATCAAGACTTTTTCCGGGTTGAACAGGTTAATCACAATCGCGATCGCCGACCCCAGATAGCGTCCGAGTTTTTCAATCACGTCCACACACAACGGATCGCCTTGCGCCGCCGCCGTGCAGATATCTTCGATGGAAAGCTCTTCTTTGTCTGTCAGAACCGACGCTTCGCCACGCGAAATCCGCTCTGCCACTTCTTCGCGAATCGCCTGAGAACTCGCCACGGTTTCCAGACAACCACGATTACCGCAATGGCATGGCTTGCCATTCGGATCAATCTGGATATGCCCCAGTTCACCAATGTTGCCATGACGCCCTTGCAGCACCCGGCCGTCCAGCACAATACCGGCTCCCAAGCCGTGATGAATGGAGATCAGAACCGAGTTTTCGTTGTCCTGCGAATGACCGAACAGTTTCTCCGCCAGCGCCCAGGCACGGGTATCGTTGGCGACAAACACTGGTAAACCAGTTGCTTTGTAAATTTCAGGGCCCAGCGCCAGATTCTCCACATTGTAATGGGGCATCTGCAGCACAATCCCCTGCTCGGAATTCACCAGACCCGGCAAAGTGATCGCAATACTGGTCACCCGGTCCAATTGATCAGCGTAGGTTTGGAAAAACTCATCGATTTCATGCAGCAGACGCGCCAGTACGTCCTCTTGATCGATTTCGTGGATATCAATTTTGGTATCAATCAGGACATCGCCACCCAATTCATGCAGAGCAATGGTGAGATAACCGCGTCCAAGACGCATCGAGAGGAACTGCCAGCCTTCGTTGTTAACCTGTAGGCCAATGGCCGGACGACCACGACTGGTTGCCTCCTGCACTGTGGTTTCCTGTACCAGATGAGACTCAATCAGCTCTCGCGTAATCTTGGTAATACTTGCAGGCGCAAGTTCACTCTCTTTCGATAAATCGATGCGAGAAATAGGGCCTTTTTGATCAATCAATTTGTAGACCCGGCCGGCATTGACCTGCTTAATATGGTCAATATGGCCTGGTTGAGCCATGTACATGATGCACTCCAAAAAACAACAACGTGGCAATTTTTTTACTTTGCGAACTAATTGTGAAGCGCTTTGATATATCGCCGTGACAAGCATCACGGATAAACATAAATCTTTGTGGAAGCCATCAAATCAGCAAGGATTTTCGCTTTTTTTACAGTGTTTTTTCACGCCACCAAAAATCCGACCGGGCTCCGTGTCGCCGGTTGAGGTTTGTGCTAGGGTTAATCACATCGGCGAATTATCGCACCTCCAGTGCCTTTACATCATCAGGAGAGAACATGGCCTCTACACTAAGAAGAACGAAAATTGTCACCACACTGGGTCCCGCTACCGATAGGGATAACAATCTGGAAGAGATAATCCGCGCCGGCGCCAACGTAGTCCGCATGAACTTTTCGCACGGCAGTGCCGAAGATCATAAACTGCGTGCAGAGAAAGTTCGGGCGATTGCTGCTAAATTGGGCACCCACGTTGCCATTCTCGGCGATCTTCAGGGTCCGAAGATTCGAGTCTCCACTTTCAAAGACGGTAAAATTCAACTGACCGTCGGTGACAAATTCATCCTTGATGCCGACATGGCTCCAGGCGAAGGTGATCAGGACGCGGTCGGCATCGACTACAAAGCCTTGCCACAAGACGTGGTCCCAGGAGATATCCTGTTGCTGGACGACGGGCGGGTACAGCTGGAAGTCATCTCCGTCACCGACAGTAAAGTGCACACCCAGGTCACCATCGGCGGCGCTCTGTCGAACAACAAAGGGATCAACAAAAAAGGCGGCGGCCTGTCGGCCGATGCTCTGACGGAAAAAGACAAACGGGACATTCTCTTAGCGGCTGACATCAAAGTCGACTATCTGGCGGTGTCATTCCCGCGCAATGGCGAAGACATGAAATACGCCCGCCGACTCGCCCGCGACGCGGGTCTCGAAGCCAAGCTGGTCGCCAAAGTCGAACGGGCTGAAACCGTGGTCTCGGAAGAGTCCATTGACGACATCATCCTCGCTTCTGACGTGGTGATGGTCGCACGGGGAGACCTCGGGGTCGAGATTGGCGATCCGGAATTGGTGGGCGTTCAGAAACAGTTGATTCGCCGCACCCGCGCACTGAACCGCACCGTCATCACCGCCACCCAGATGATGGAATCGATGATCGAAAGCCCGATGCCGACTCGTGCCGAGGTCATGGACGTGGCTAACGCCGTCCTCGACGGCACAGACGCCGTGATGCTGTCTGGTGAAACCGCCGCAGGTAAATACCCGGTAGAGACGGTCAAATCGATGGCAGAAGTGTGTCTCGGGGCGGAAAAAATGGCGTCGATCAACCGCTCGAACTACCGCCTGGACAGAACCTTCGATAGCCCGGAAGAAACCATTGCTATGTCCACCATGTATGCGGCTAACCACCTCACTGGGGTGAAAGCGATGATTTCTCTGACCGAGTCCGGTCGCACCGCACTGATGATGTCGCGCCTGAGCTCCGGCTTACCCATTTTTGCCCTGTCCCGCAACGAAGGGACACTCAACAGCACCGCACTGTACCGTGGCGTATTCCCGGTCTATTTTGATACACGTGGCAGCAGCGGCCTGGAAGTGGCACAAACCGCAACCCAGGCACTGAAAGAGAAAGGTTTGCTGCACGAAGGCGATCTGGTGATCATCACTCAGGGTGATGTGATGGATGTGATTGGCTCCACCAACTGCATGCGGGTGTTGTCTGTATAAGGACCGGATTAAAAAAGGAGCCATCAGGCTCCTTTTTTCAGTTTGGTACTGAGATAATCTTCAATAAAGCGGTACCCGGCTTTCAGCCCAAGCTCATAATCGTGCTGCAGATCTTCCGGTTTGCTCATCAGTGACCCGGATTTCAGCGGTTCATCCGGCATGATCTGTACGACAAAACAATCGTCTGGTGGCGCACTGAGAAATTCTTGAGTCAGCGCATAAGTCTGGTAGTGCACCATCAACATGTCCGCTAGACCTGTATCAAACTTATCACCCAGCAGATTGCTGAGGCGGTAGACATTGTCAGCACCAAACAACCAGCGACCACCATTTAACAGCTCCAGATGCTGTTGGTCCTTTTTCTGCTCTTTTGCCCGTGCCAGCCTCTGGTAGAAGAAATTACTCCAGTCGGCGCGAAAGCGGTCAACCTGTTGCTGCCACTTCTCTTGCAAACCATTGAATGATTCCCGAAACCATTCAACTTCACCCGGTGCGACCTCCACTTGAGCAGGCTCCAGCTCTGGCTGCAAATCACTGCCTTCAGTCCGGATCACGATGATGCAGCGGCCGCCTTTGCGCCAGGCTTCCTGAACCGGAATGGACGCCGAAACCCCACCATCGACATAGTGTCGGCCGTTGATCTCCACTTCTTCATGATACAGACGCGGAATCGCACAGGTGGCAATCAGCACTTTAAACCAATCTTCGCCGAGAAACGGCAGATAGTGATCCTGAAAAGTCCGGGCATCAGTAACCGCGGCCATCGCTTTTCGCTCGCCCAGTGCCATGCGACCCATATCAATATCCAGCTTGTAGGGAAAATCGCTGATTTTCTCTAAAGCCCAGTCGAGACGCAGGTATTGTTTACGTCTTATATAACTGAAAAGATTGAAAAATTCAGGATCGGTGGTTAAATCCGTAATAAACGTTTTCCCTAAGCCATGCTGACGACACAGAAAGGAACATAAATTCAACGCCCCCGCAGACGTGCCGTAAAATTCATGAAACGGGTCAAAATTGGATAACAGAAAAGCGTCTAAGACACCGGCAGTAAAAATACCTCTTTGTCCGCCGCCCTGAGCGACCAACGCATTTTTACCGCCTGTGTACCTTGCAAGCCGGTCAATGTCGACCAGTGACTGTGAGTCAGTAATGATACCGCTGTTGTTCATCGATGAACGGACTTAGTGAGTAATGGCAACCAGTCCAAATCCTATCAGGATGGCAAAGATTGTCACAGTGATCACTAAGGCATATTTCAGATTCGATTCCATCTCTTACCTCCAACTCGCCATTAATAAGCTTGCGGAAACACCCGCAGCCCATGGTGTAAATGTAACAAAGTAATAACACCCATGTGATACATGTTCAATATTTGTCTTTTTTCTGTGCGGAATTATGCAGTTATCATCACACTTACTAAGGACTTCTGACTCACAAGGACAGCTTATGTGCAAACATTACCTGACGGTTTCAGTGCTCGGTTTGTTAAGCTTCGCTTCTCCCGGCCAGGCGCAGTCGTACATTACGCCCTGGATAGGGTACACATTTGGCGGCGAAGTCGAAAACCAAGACGGGCACCATTACGACATTAAGGGCTCAGAGAATGTTGCTTTTTCTGTCGAGACTGACATTCAAGCCGGTAGAATTGGGGTGTTCTATGCGTACCAAAGCAGTGAGATTGAACACGTTAAACTCGATTCCAAAGTGCATTACCTGCAGTTTCAGAGCAGTCTCTACTATCCGATTCAACCCAACTTCTCCTCCTACCTTGGTTTAGGTGTCGGCGGGTCGTACATTGATGCGAAATGGGTGGATGATCAGTACGGGTTTTCAGCCAGTATTTTTGGCGGGGTACAGTATGACTTAACCCAAAACCTATCCTTGAACGGGCAATTCCGCTGGCTGGGAACGGTGGTTGACAATGACACCACGGCCGCCTGTACCTTGCCTACCAGCGAGAGCGATTCTTGTCTGATCCGTTTCGAAACAGACTGGATGAACCAGTTTTCAACCAACATAGGTTTGGTGATGCGATTTTAACTGACCAGGTATGACCAGTATTGTTACCCAGTATATTGAATTCATTTCAGGGTAATACATCGACAGAGTGTATGTTTTTCAGTCATACGCTCTTTTTATTTATCAAGTGTTTTTCTCCAACCCACCCTCACCCAGCAGCAGTAACCGCTGACCAATCACAC
>NZ_WXWP01000246.1:22323-43416 GCF_009904765.1 Vibrio sp. V39_P1S14PM300 | reverse complement strand
AAATGTGCCAGTGAGGGGAGTAGGTTAAGTTTGCGAATTGTATCTGAATCTTACCAAAAGATAAGTGAAATTTTTTTAAATTTATTATTAGTTCCACTTTCCTGACAAATACAAAAAACCCGCTGAAATAGCGGGCTTGTGAGAATATTGTCAATTAATCGAACAGACCAAGGTTTTCTTTCGCGTAAGCTTCGAAATCGTCGCAACCACCGATGTGCTGTTGGTCGATGAAGATCTGAGGCACAGTTTCTACTGGTTTACCTACAGTCTTTTCCAGATCAGCTTTGCTGATGCCTTCTGCGTGGATATCGACATAACGGTAGTTGAAGTCGTCACGTTTCGCTTTCAGAGTTTCTGCATGCTCTTTTGCGCGTACACAGTATGGGCAAGCCGGGCGACCGAAGATAACTACGAACATATTAACTTTCTCCTTTATTCTGTTAGCGACAACTATGCCTTATCCAAATACGGAAATAAAGCAACATTTACCTCTTGCTTTGATAGGCAGGCTCTATTGATTGCAAAGTGTTCAGCCAGGCGATTCATGGCCCGGATACGGTGTGATGTGTCGCAGAAAACCGTGTTTAAAATAGGGGTTATAACCACATAGATACCAAGGTCAAACATTTTTGTGGTGTAACAAGGCAAAGTAGTCACAGTTCATATTCCACTTAGGGGAACAGGTTATGTTTCAGTTTATGACCGCCACCCGAATTCTCTTTGGTGAGGGAGTGCTGGCATCGTCTTTGTCGATCATCAATCAATACGGCTACAGCGCTGTGTTGGTCACCGGGAAGGATCTTACGCGTGCCCAGACGGTCAGTGATTATTTGCAGAGTCAGAATATCCGTTTTGTTCAGATAACGATAACCGATGAACCCAGCATCGCCATGGTGGAAGAAGCGGCGAAGGTCGGGCGACAATTTGGTCCGGATATGGTGATTGCGATGGGAGGGGGCAGTGTGCTGGACATGGGCAAAGCCCTTGCGGCAATCATTCCCAATCAGGGTAGCCTTGTGGATTATGTGGAAGTCGTGGGGCGCAATGTGCCACTCAAAGCGAAGCCGATAGCTTTCATTGCCATTCCGACCACCGCAAGTACCGGCTCGGAAGTCACGCGTAATGCGGTTCTCAAATCGGCTCAGGAGCGGGTCAAAGTCAGCTTGCGCAACCCGGATATGTTGGCGGATGTGGCCATCGTTGATCCGAGCCTGACTTATGGGACGGATCGATACACGTCTGGAAGAGGTGCAATGGACGCTTTTACGCACCTAATGGAAGCGTACGTGTGCGGTGACCCCAACCCCCTCACTGATATGATTTGTGAGGAAGGTCTGAGACGCTTAAGCCAGTCCATCCTGTCCGGGTGTCTGCACGATGATCAGTTAGCGCGCTGCGACCTGTCGTTTGCGGCGCTGCTTGGTGGGATGGCGATCACCAACGCCAAACTGGGCGCTGCCCATGGCCTTGCTTCTGCGCTGGGTGGCAAGCTTCGTGCCCCTCACAGTGTGATTACCGCCAGATTAGCGCCCCATGTGATGCGTGAGAACATTGCAGCGGCATCGGAAGCCGGTCGCCAGGACGTTGTGATGCGGTATCAAAAAATGGCGCAGCTACTTTGCGAGCGCAGCGATGCCAAGCCAGCAGATGGCGTGCTTTGGGTTGAGCGGACACTGGCTGCGTTGGATTTACCGCCGTTGAGCACGTTTGGCGTGTGTACCACTTCATTTGAGCAAGTTGCCAAAGATGCACTGAAGTCGGTAGCCATCAAAGGGAATCCGCTGCCACTTAATCAGGAGCGCTTAGTGTACATTCTGCAACAGGTCTGTTGCTGTCAGGCGCAATGCGACCAACCGTCGCTCGGCCCGAACTCGGGAGAGGTGAGGGTAGTGGGGAGTGAAAGTCCGCAAATCACGCGATAAAAAACGGAGCCTTTAGGCTCCGTTGGGATCAATTTATGTCTGCGTTTAGAAATGCGACAGCTTGTCGTAGCGTGAGTCTTTCAGCGCTTCTTTTACCCGCTTGAGGTTCTCACGAAATCCGGTGCCACGGCGCAGCGTAAAACCCGTCGCGAGCACATCAATCACCGTCATCTGTACGACACGACTGGCCATTGGCATATACACGTCAGTATCTTCCGGTACATCGAGTGAAATCGACAACGAGCTGGCCTTATCCAAAGGTGAGTCTTTTGCCGTGATAGCTATCACCGTTGCACCATTTTCACGTGCCAAATGAGCGATCTCCACGAGGCTCTTGGTGCGCCCAGTATGTGAAATCAACACAATCACATCGTTATCGGTACAGTTAATACAGCTCATACGCTGCATCACGATATCTTCAAAGCATGTGATGGGGATGTTGAAACGGATAAACTTATTCTGCGCATCTTTGGCCACTGCGGACGATGCGCCTAGACCAAAGAACGAAATGCGTTTTGCTTGCGTCAGCAGATCGACCGCGCGATTAACCTGCATTGGATCCAGGCTATTTTTCGCCACGTCCAGGCACGCCATCGTCGATTCGAAAATCTTGTGTGTGTACGCATCCGGTCCGTCGTCTTCTTCAACGTTGCGGTTTACATAAGGTGTCCCGTTGGCCAGGCTTTGAGCCAGGTGCAGTTTGAAATCTGGGAAACCTTTAGTATCCAGGCGGCGGCAGAAACGGTTAACAGTCGGCTCACTGACATCGGCCATTTTAGCCAGTGTCGCAATGCTCGAGTGAATAGCAGTCTGAGGTGATGCCATGATCACTTCCGCAACCTTGCGCTCAGACTTACTGAAATTTTCCAGGTTCTTTTGGATTTTTTCTAATGTATTCATAGTGTTCACGAGGGTATAGAGCACATCTCATTGGCCATACCTGAAACCCAATCATGCATGGGGGAAATAATCGACTTCCAGTAAGGCATTTGGTAGCCAACGCCATAAGTTGAGTATAAACCTAACGATGATTGATACAGTAACATTTCTCGACATCAATTAGTGAGAATATGACAAGCCTCAAACAAAATTTCGGTAAAACTACAGAATTCAGCCAAAAATCAGCAATTTTAAAGATAAAAAAGACGATTAATGATGGATGAATTACAGCAAAACGAAAGAAAATTTCATTTCGCTGTTCATCGAAAGGTCTAGCCGTTTAGGATGCGTTGACACAACGTGTGGATGCTGGCCATCAGATTCGGGGATTGCTGCACGATCTCACGTTGCTCATCCAGTACCGATTGCAGAATGTCGTCCGTGGTCAGCGGATTGGCCAGAACTACCCGGAATACGATGGTATTCAGTCGATCCCAGCGTGCTGGATTCAGGCGGGTGCGCGAAACGAACGTTTTACCGGTTTCTCGCTGGCGCTTTTGGACAAACTGGGTGAGTTCGTTGAGCAATTCATTTAACGCCAGTTTATCTTCTTTGTCAGCGATTTGCATTGCCTGACAAGCATTTTCTGGCAGATAGCGGTACGTCAGCAGACACAGCTCAGGCTCGGAAACCAGTTCAAAGTCAGCTTGCTGTTTAATCAAATCGGCAAAATAGCGGGCTTTGTTGATGCTCTGATCAATCAGCAATTCATAACCCGGACGGCTGATAATGTGCATGGCTGCGTAAACCAGCATCGCCATACCGGAGCGCGACCCTTCCAGAGTGTGGCTGCCCAGATCTTTTGAGCCTTTGCGTAATATGTATTGCGCGTGGTGCTCGATGGCCTGCATGGCATTGGGATCTTTGAATAACACCATGCCGGCACCCATAGGAATATAGAGTTGTTTGTGGGCATCGATGGTGACAGAATCGGCCAGTTCGATGCCATCCAATAAGCGGCGGTAGGTATTGGACATTAAAGTCGCGCCGCCCCATGCCGCATCAACGTGGAAATGACAACCTTCGTCAGAGCAGATCTCAGCGATTTCTCTGAGTGGATCAATATTGCCCGTTTCAGTGGTGCCAGCGACGCCAACAACCGCGAACGGTAGGATCTTGTCAGATTTTAACTGCTTCAACGTCGCTTGCAGCGCTGCCGGTTTGATCCGGTTATGTTCGTCTGTGTCAACGGCAATCAGGCCCTGCTGTCCAATGCCCAGTACGTCCGCCGCTTTTTTCAGCGAATAATGACCCCGTTCAGAAACCACGATCGCCAGACCTTCATAGCCGTAATGTTTCAGCGCACGGAACAGGCCTTCTTTTTCAACCCCCAGGAACTCGCCATCGGCTTTTAAGGCGTTGTTGCGTGCCACCCATAATGCCGTGATATTCGCGATGGTACCGCCGGAGCAGAATGCACCTAAAGAGTGCTCGGCGCTGTGCATCCACTGCGCATAAAATTCCTCATCCTGGGTATAAATCAAACGGTGTAGCATACCCAGAACCTGACGCTCTAACGGCGTAAAGGCTTTGGAGGTTTCGATTTTGACCAAGTTCTGATTGAGCGCAATCATGATTTTTGATAGTGGCATCAAAAAATAGGGCAGCGCGGAGGTCATGTGACCGATAAAGCTGGGGGCAGACGTGTGGACTGAGTGAGACACCAGTGTATCCAGCAGGTGCTGCGTATGGTCAGAGACAAAAGAGGGTTGCTCGGGAATGGTGGCGTAGGCGAAATCCTTCTCGATGTCACGCAGTGGCTTTTCTTCGGCAACAATATGATCGCGCAAGAACACATTCAGGTTCTGCGATAATTTCTCTTCGATTTTGGTCAGTGTGGAATCTGGCCCTTCGGGAATGGTGAAGATTCGGAGCAGGCTCTCGAAGCTCACGTCCGCCGTTTTCTGTTCTGATACCATACAGCTAGTGTTTATTTTTCTTCAGTTGCGAGCGGGACAATCTAAACGAAAACGGGACTAAAGTCCCGTCTTAATTGAGTGGTGCGACTGACGCTTGGCCTGTGCTGCTATTGACACTGGATAGTTTCAGCTTTTGCAATCGCCTGATTGTAGCGCTGGAGAGCAGGGTCAATTTGTTTTGGATGACTGAGCAGCTCAGCAAACGCGCTGCGCAAATCATAATTCTGGCTGTGTGGTTTGGACTGGCGATCATCGTAGGTGGTTTTGGCGATCTTACCCAGTTCATCACTGCGTGAGGCTAAGACTTTAATATCCTGCTGATCCAGCTTTAGCCAGGCTTCTACCGCTCGCTCGGTCGCGACTTTAGACGGATCGTTGTCGAGGTAATATTTCACGGCTGCGCGGTTGAGTTCAAAGTGATGCTCACGACCTTGCAGGAACCAGTCGCTGACTTCTTTCAACTCCGGGTACTTTTCCGCCGTCAGTTTGGCCAGATCCTGATACCAAGTCATTGAGGCATCCACGTACGCATCGTATTTCTTGGACAGACACGCATTGTCTGCCGCCATCGCCATTGACGATGTGGCACTAAGCAGAGCCGCAACCAGTAAGCGTTTCATAATCTTTCCTTTTTCTTAAGCTGAAGTGGGGCGTAAAGGCCGGACATATCGTGTTCCGGAAACATTACTTTTCCCTACTGTTGTTATTATTTGAGCGCAATTCTAGAGGAAATAGTGATACTTTCCTGCGATCTAGCTTGCAAGAGAGACAAAGAACAGCATCAGTATCGGTACCAGCAAGCTGAGGATAAAACCACTGACGATAGCCACCGGGACACAGCGCACGCCACCAGTGGTCTGAATAACTGGCAGGGTAAAGTCCATTGCAGTGGCTCCGGCGTATCCGATAGCAGTGCACGGCCGGCTGCGAATCAGCAACGGGATCACCACCAAAGCGACAAGTTCGCGCAGCAGTTCAATCATGAACGAGGCGCCGCCGTATACCGGACCAAACGCATCGCCCATCAGTATGCCCGCCAAGGAGTACCAGCCAAAGCCGGACGCCATGGCGAAGCCTCGGTATGGATCAATCTCGAGAACCCAGGCGGCGATCAGTCCGCCCAGCAAAGAGGTGGCGATGATCACCATGGCAATCACCATCCCGTGTTTATTGAGCAGAATCTGGCGCAGGGTCAGACCACTGTTTCTAAGCTGAATGCCGATAAAAAACAGCAATACAAACAAAATCCACTCGCTGGCAGTATCCACCCAATGCAGGCCGAACGGCGCTGCCAGACCGGCAAGCAATCCACCACCGACCACCAGAATCAGCTTGGCAGACTCAAGAGCCATGCTTGATAACGGGAGTTTTGTGTGGCTGGCATCGGTCTGAATAGGCAAAAAACGGTCAATTAAGGGGAGCGCTGCCAGATTGCACAGGCCGAGGACGGAAAAAAATACCGCGGTGTACTCAAGTATGGTTTGCAGGTTATGGCTGAGATTGTCCAGTGCAGCCAAACTCAGCCCCATCAACGCCAGTATTACGTAGATGAGAGAAGATGTGGTTTTATTGATTTGCGCCAGTCGGTTGGCGTTAGATATGACAATAAAATACCCCAGCACCAACGGGGCAAAGATAAACAGCATCCCTGTAAACATTGTATTCCTTTGTAGAAAATGCGACTAGCGGCCTTACAGGCCGCTAGCATTGATGACGTCGTCAATATGAGTTTTAAACTCAATATCACTTAAATTGGATAATTTGTACAGCACGTCAGCGCCGGTTACGTCAATTTCTACATGGTGCTCGTCAATGGCTTCGTCTTTACGACGGAACATCAACAAGTGATTAGCGATCCGCGCGATGTCGAGATAGGAGATAACATCCACACCGGATTCGTGTCGGGCATTGGCGGCCACATCAATGAAATCCTGATCGAACCCCCAGCGGTTGAGTACCAGCTGGCTGGTGCTGGAACACTGAGAGTTGAAGATCTGCAACGCAATGTGTTGGTCGAGATAGTTGCCCTGTTCCAGATAGAGGTAGTACTCGTTCACCAGGCAGAATAGTCCAATATCGGCCAACAGGCCAACCAACAGGGCTTTGTCTGTCTCAATGTGCTGGTATGCCGGATCGCCACTTTGATGGAACGAACGCGTCACCAACACCATCGTTGCGGCCAATTCTCGCGAGGTGGCTGCGCTGCGGGCGAGGATCTGATTGCACTCATTGCTGAGTGAGACTGAATGTTTCAGTTGTTCTATCGCTTGCGCCGTAACGATGTCACGTACGCGAAGAAGCCCCAGCCTCGATACTGCCGTCAGCAGGTCGGTGCAGGTGATATTACGGCGGTTGAATATTACCGAGTTCGCTACTCGGATGACAATTGCCGCAAGTCCCGGGTCCTCAAGAAGACAATCCGCCACATCAGAGATGCCAGTGGTGTCCTGAGTACATAGTTTTTGGATACGAATGACTACTTCGGAGATAGGAGGAAGACTGATTTTTCCGGTACTGAGCGACTGCTCGATCAACTGAGCAAACTCGCTTTCAATTCCTTTTAAAAGCAGCTCTTGGTTTTCGGGTAGCCAGTAAAAAGATAAATGGTTCATGAATAGACAATATTTTTGCGTACTCAATACAGTTTAACGGTGCGAGAGGATAATCGGCAACTAAATATCTGTCACCCAAAGTGGAGTAGATCACTTTTTGGAACCGAAGTGCGGTTATGTTGCCGGACCGACGCTATTTTAACCGCGACCAATTGTGATATCAGTCTCATATGGGCTTGTAAATTAATCAAATCGTGTGAGCTATGCCCAGACTTATTTTGCTACGTTAACTATCATTTGAGAAAAATAAGGCGCAATGACGTCAATAAATATACTTTTAATTTCGATAAAGTTATCAATATTTCGCTTACTGCTACTGTCTGGTGATTACAACAATAATCGGGGGGACTGATTATGAGGATCAATGGATATGACAGAGCAAGCTTTTACCGATTACGTGAGTCAATTTGGTGTTTTTCAGAAACGTTCTATGTTTGGTGGGATCGGGCTGTTTCAGTCTGAAGCGATGTTTTCACTGATTGCAGGCGAACGGCTATTTATCCGGGGTGGAGACCATCTGGATGATCTGCTGGGCGATCTGGCGTGTGAAAAGTATCGCCACGTGAAGAAACAAACGACGGCCACTGTAAACTATTACGACATCACCGAGCTGTTTGAATCGCGTCACGAGAAATTGGAGCACATTGTTCGAGAGTCTATAAAACATTCCGTTAACCAACGTGAATTTCAGAAATCGACTGCCAGCCGGCGCCTGCGTGATTTGCCGAACATGCAATTGACGTTGGAGCGCATGGTTAAAAAAGCGGGTGTCGATGATGTCGAAACCTTTATTGAGCTGGGGGCCGCGGAGGTGTTCTCCCGGGTTCGTCACGCTTACGGCAATGATGTCGATCTTAAACTGCTATGGAAATTTGCTGGTGCCATCGACGGCATCCACTGGAAACTGCTCCAGGAGCCGAAAAAACGCCAACTGCTGGCCTGTTGCCAATAACCGTCGAGAGACAAAAAAACCGAGGTAAAGAGACCTCGGTTTTTTTACATTCGGGCTGGGATCAGAACTTGAAGCGTGTTGTGAACATCAGTTGGTCGCCGTAAAAGTCGTTAATACGGGCTTCGGCGCCGATAGAGAAGAGCTCAGTAGAGTGGAAGCGCGCGTAAACTGAACCGATCCAGTCATCGTCGTCGTCGATAGAAACATAACCGGCTTTACCGCCGACTTCGAGCTGTGGACCAAGCCATTGGCGTACGCCGACGTTAATTTCCATGCCGCTGTCCGCACTGTGGTCGCCATCGTCGACCAAACGGAATAGCATTTCACCCGTCAAATCTGCCCAGTTATTGATCGGCGCGTGAAAACCAAAACCCGCAGCCGCGTCGTAGTCACCTTCAAACTCTGAATCAATACGACCGATAATATGAGCGTTAGGGTGGATAGATTTACTGATAGCCGTACCGAAAGTAACAGGGCTTGCACCAATACGTGCCTCGATGTAGTCGTAGCTGAAGTTACTCATTACGGACGGACTGTTCGGATCGGTTTGAGCAAGTGACTGCCCGGATGCAAGCAACAGCGCTGCTGCAAGAATTGTTTTGCGCATAGTAAACATAAACCTATTTTTAATTGATTCCGTGGTCTCTAGCGGTCGCACCGCGACACTTCCAAATATGATAATGCAACACTGGTGATGCAAACCATTAAAAAATGTCATTCTTTTGTCATTGAGCTAAAGTTCAAGCAATTAATATGCCATGGAATGACTATTTAATGACCTTATTCGCCAAAACTGATTCTGTTTTCTGCGATGGCGTTAAAAATTTTCTCCGTGTCTAAAATGGATGCCCAAGGCATCAAGTCTTTTTCGTGGTGAATCATATACTCAGTCAGTTGCGACTTGATGACGTTGCGCAGGGCTTCTCCCTGCCAGGGCTTGGCAATGTAAAAGTCGAGGCTGGAGTGATTGACCGCTTCGACGGTGTCTTCTAAACCGGCCTGACCTGTGAGGAGAATCTTGCGGGCGGCGGCGGTTTGTGGGTTTTCACTCAGTTCGATCAAAAAACTGATCCCTGTCTGTTCTGGCATAATATGGTCACAGAGTATCAACGCGAGCTTGACGTCTTCATCTTGGCATTCCGCGATGATCTCTTTCGCCTCTGATACCGACTCCGCTCCTTCGACGATAAAACTTTCTTCATAACAATCGATGTCCTGAAGCACACTGTCCAGAACGTCACGTTCGTCATCAACACACAAAATAAGGTATTTATTCATCGCCAGTTCCTGTCATTTGTTGTGGGGTGGCTGTAATCGGCAGCCAGACTTTCATCTTAGTGTATTCGCCCGGTTGGGATTCGACTTCGATCTGGCCACCATGCTGGTTGATGATTTGCAGGCAGACTGACAAACCAATGCCGAGACCGAAGTTACCTTCCCGTTTGGTGGTGAAGTTGAGTTCAAAGATTTGCGCTTGCAAAGCTTCGGGCACGCCATGACCGTTATCTTCAAACGTGATCAGCGCCCAGTTCTGTTGTTGGGTTTGAACATGTTGGGTCGAAATTTTCAGTACGCCATGCTCGGGGAAAGCATCGAGCGCATTTGAAATCAGATTCGTCCAAACTTGTTGCAGAGCGATCGGCTGGCAGCGAACAGGAGGCAGCGGATGGTACTCTTTTTCCAAGGTATGGCGCTTGAGCCGGTTTTCGAAGATCACGAGCGTATCTTCAATGCCTTCGTGAAGATCAACATCGTGGTATGTTTCATCATCTGGGCGGGCATAGCCTTTGAGGCTTTTGACCATATCGGCAATGCGCTGGGCACAGACATTAATTGACCGTAGCGTGCTACCCGTCAGATGATAAGCCTCAAGTTGCGCTAGCTTTTGCTGTGCTTTACTGGGGGCGTGTTTAGCCAGATGCATAAGCTCGGCATTGTCAGCAAGATTCAGCCGCGCTATTTTTTTCGCCAGTAAACGATCACCGATATCCGCTTCAATTTGTTTGGCCAGAGTACGCTCCTGCGCAGTTGATACCGGACGGGCAGAGCGTGCCTCTTCCAGCAACTGTGTGCCTTGTATGGCCAGTTCGGCTTCCGCTGGTTGCTTCACCAGGTGAAGCATTTTTTCCGTCAGGGTTTCCGTTCCGCGCAGAATTGCCGCCACCGGGTTATTGAGCTCGTGCGCCACGCCTGCCACCAGTTGACCCAGCATGGCCATCTTCTCTCGTTCAATTAATTGTTGATGCGCCGAATCCAGTGACTCCAGCGTTTTCTGCAGTTCAAGCTTGGTGACAATACTGCGTTGCAGCCGGCGGTTAAAATGGCGCAACAGTAAGTTGGTAAACAGAGGTAAGAGGGTGGTATTGGAGTGCATGACTTTGCTGAACACATCCCGGTCAAGTTTGATGACATCCGTGGTGGTGAGGGTCACCGCGGTGGAAAACGAACGTTCACCGGTAACAAACGACATGCCTCCGACAATACTGCCTTTGTTGTGCCTGACCACTTCTCGCTCAATACCCTGATCATCGGTTTTATACAGTGCGACTTGGCCCGAGGTAATAAACCACAAAAAGCGATTCTCTTCACCTTCTTTGGTCAGCAGGTGCTGACTGGAGTAGGTGCGGCAAGCGCGAGTTTCGTCTTCCTGTTCAAAAAATGCATACAGCGCAGCAATTACCTGTTCGGCCAACTCGTTGTCTGACAATGTGTGATGATCACTGATAAAGCCCTCGCGAAAAGAACGCATTTTCTGCTCTATGTGTGCGCGTAACAGACGCTGCTGATCCAGGACCTGACTGTAATAAAGCAGGTTGTCCGAATCGTGCTCAAGCACGAATGTGGTGAGCTCTTTTTGCGCGGTTTTATACACCAGTTGATCTTGCAGCGGTTTGGTCAGGCAATGGTCGAGCCGGCCTTCATTCACGGCAGCGAGGATGGCATTGATGTCCTGCCCGCAACTGATGAGGATTTTTCGTGCGCTTTGAGTGTGAGGCGATTTATCAAGCTGTATCAGGAAGTCGGCACCGTTGAACTGTTCATGGTGGCTGGCGATCACCAGTGCGACAGCTTGTTCCCGGGCGTGACAGAACTCCAGCGCAGACTGAGCATCTTCCAGGCTATCTGCCGTGTGCAGATCAAATCGGCTGCAAAACGGCGTCAGTTCATGGCGCAGCTGTTCAGCGCTGACCGGATTACTGTCCAGACACAAGATGGCAAAAGCGTGCACGTTGACCTCTGTTTAAAGTTTCTCCAACTACACAGTAGCAGGGCCTGTTCTACGATGCTGAGAGCTGAGTACGAGATCTTCACGTTATGACAAAATAACGACAATACTCTGATTTAACTCAATGTTTTGAGTATATTGTTGTAGACTGAAAAAAACTCCGGACTTTAAGAGTATTATGAATCAGCTTAAGAAACTGGGTGCCATTGGTGGCGCTATCTCGCTGGCCCTGTGTTGGCCCCTCGCCGTTGGTCAGATAGGCCACAATGTGATCCATGATGGCGTAAAAAAACTCAATAACGCATCACTGAAAGCGGAAATTGTAAAATACGAGCGGGGTTATCTCACTTCTCAGGTTGAAACGCATTTTACGGTGATTGACCCTGAATTAATCCAGCAACTCAAAACCGATGGTCTGCCAACGGACTTCACTGTGAAAAGTGACGTCGAACATGGCGTGATCAGCTTGAGTGCGCACTCGGTGCTGGAAGGAGAACAAGAGATCCCGTTAACGCTCGACACGCAGACGCAATTGAACGGCAACACTCAGTTTGAACTGAATCTGGACACCTGGCACTTCACCAGTGGCGGTGAGAATCCGGTTACGGTTTCTACCACGCCTGCATACCTGAAAGGGCATGCGACCGTGTTGGGTTTGGGAGGATACACATTAGATGTTCCTTCGGTTGAACTGGACTTTGCCTCGGGGGAAAAAATGACCCTGACCGACGTGAAGGGCGAAGGTGATGGCAAGCAACAAGAAGGGTTCTGGCTGGGCGATCAGACTATTCAGGTAGGCAACCTGATGCTGACTGAGAATGACGACACAGCGAAATTTGAACTAAAGCAAGCCAGCTATCACTTTAACTCGTCGGAGGATGTGCAGCAAAAGCGTTTGAACAGCGTGCATCAACTCAAAGCCCAACAAGTGGTGATGCCTGACGGCAACGTCAATGACTTCAATGTTGATTTTGCGCTGGGCGATCTGGACAGCGTGTCCTTCCTCAAACTGATGAATCTGTATCGCAACAGCCCACAGTTGACGGACAGCGACATTCAGCAGGCTATTCCATATATCGAAACGCTGTTTTCAAAAGGTTTTTATCTATCGATGAATCAGATGAAAATGACGTTAGGCAGCGGTGAGTTTGAATCTCAATGGAAACTGAATGTGCCGGAAGGGACGAACAATGTATCGAAGAACCCGGCTCTGATTGTTCCAGCGTTAACCGGACATCTGAATACCTTCTTCTCTAACGAGCTGGTGGCGGAGTATCCGTTTATCCGCGAAAGCATTGATGAGGCGATCGTGATGGAAATGATCACTCAGAACGACAAGGGCTATACGATTAACGCTGAGCTGATAAACGGCAATGTGGTATTTGAAAATGGCCATCAAGTTCCGTTAATGGCGCTGTTACTGCCGATGATGATGCAAAAGCGTTAAAAAATAATCACACTCTAAGAAAAGAGGTCGAAAGACCTCTTTTCTTGCTTTTTATCGGCGTAGAAAAGTGGTATTAATCGAGTATATTTGACATCGCAGGAGCAATGATACGCATGGAACCTTCCCCGAATAACGTCTTTAACTTTAGCGCCGGACCGGCTGGTCTGCCGAAAGCCGTCATGGAACAAGCTCAGGCAGAGCTGATCAACTGGAATGGACTGGGTGTGTCCGTGATGGAAGTCAGCCACCGCAGCAAAGAGTTCATCAAAGTTGCCGAAGAGGCCGAGCAAGACTTACGCGATCTCCTTCATATTCCAGGCAATTATAAAGTGTTGTTCTGTCAGGGTGGAGCACGAGCCCAATTTGCTGCTGTGCCGATGAACTTATTAGGTGGGGCCTCGAAGGCCACGTATATCGACGCTGGTTACTGGGCTGAAAGCGCGATTAAAGAAGCGAATAAATATTGTGAAGCGGATGTTTTCGTCGCGAAGTGTGAAAAAGATGGTAAGACGGCAGTGGTGCCTGCGGCGGAATGGCCGGTGGCGTCTGACTCCGCTTACGTCCATTTCTGTCCGAATGAAACCATTGATGGAATCGAAATCAATGATCTGCCTGTGACCGATAAGCCGATTGTGGCAGATATGTCATCCACGATTTTGTCACGCGAAATCGACGTGTCGCAATACGGTGTGATATATGCGGGTGCTCAGAAGAACATTGGACCGGCAGGTATCTGCATCGCGATTGTTCGCGACGATTTGCTGGAACTGGCCAATGATCTGTTACCAAGCGTTCTGAATTACAAAGTGCTGGCCGAAAAAGATTCAATGTACAACACCCCGCCTACCTTTGCCTGGTATTTATCTGGCTTGGTTTTTAAATGGCTTAAAGCTCAGGGCGGCGTAAGAGCGATGGAGCAGATCAATCGCGAGAAAGCCGCAATTTTGTATAACTACATTGATGAGTCAGATTTCTACGTTAACAATGTTCACCAGGACAACCGCTCGTTGATGAATGTACCTTTCCAACTGAAAAAGCCGGAACTGGATGCGAAGTTCCTGGAACTGGCGGAAAATCGCGGTCTGGTCGCATTGAAAGGTCATCGCGTAGTTGGTGGGATGCGCGCGTCGATTTACAATGCAATGCCTGTAGAGGGTGTGAAAGCATTGGTGGCATTTATGCGCGAATTTGAGCGTGATTTTGCGTAAACGGCTCCGTTAACAAAGAAAAGAACCATCAAAAGAAAAGGCCCAGTGATATCACTACTGGGCCTTTTTGTATTCGCTAAGCTCTAGCGTGGCGTGGCTTCTTGTCGCTGCTATTGCCACGTTTCGCGCCTGCTGGAGGCTTGCTGCCTGGTCGGCCTTTATTACCGTCAGGTTTTTTCGCACCGGGGCGTGAACCACCAGTGCCTTTGTCATTGCCAAAACCTGGCTGATTCTTCGTGTGCTTGGTCGCGAAACGATTCGCGCCATGGCGGCCGGATTTGCGGCGTTGCGCCGGCGTCAGCACATCACCGTCTTCAGCAGGAACCAGACAGCTTGGTTTGTCACCAATCAAATGTTTTTTGCCCATGTTGATCAGCGCTTCGCGGATCATCGGCCAGTTGTTTGGATCATGGTAGCGGAGCAGCGCTTTGTGCAGGCGGCGCTGACGCTCACCTTTAGCCACTGGCAGATCTTCACGCTGCTTGTATTTGACCCGTTTAAGCGGGTTGGTCTCTGAGTAATACATCGAGGTCGCATTACACATGGGTGATGGGTAGAAGTTCTGAACCTGATCACATTCAAATTCATTTTTCTTCAACCACAACGCCAGGTTGAGCATGTCTTCGTCTTCGGTTCCAGGGTGGGCAGAGATGAAGTAAGGAATCAGGTATTGTTTTTTACCGGCTTCTTTACTGTACTGCTCAAACATCTCTTTAAAACGATCATAGGTGCCCATACCGGGTTTCATCATCAGATCAAGTGGACCTTTCTCTGTGTGTTCCGGGGCGATTTTCAGGTAGCCACCGACATGGTGCGTTACCAGCTCTTTCACATACTCAGGTGACTCGATGGCCAAATCGTAACGGACACCGGAAGCTATCATCACTTTCTTGATGCCGTCGACGTTTCGGGCTGCACGATACAAGTCGATGGTGTGTTTATGATCGGTATTGAGTTTGTTACAAATACCCGGAAATACACACGATGGACGTCGGCAGTTGGCTTCGGCTTTCGGATCGCTACAGCCTAAGCGGTACATGTTCGCAGTAGGGCCGCCAAGATCAGAGATTGTGCCGGTAAAGCCCGGTACTTTGTCACGAATTTCTTCCAATTCGTTAATGATCGACTCTTGAGAGCGGTTTTGGATAATCCGACCTTCATGTTCTGTGATGGAGCAGAATGAACAGCCACCAAAACAGCCACGCATGATGTTGACTGACGTTTTGATCATGTCGTACGCCGGAATCTTCGCTTTGCCATATTTAGGGTGTGGCACGCGTGCATAAGGCAAACCGAATACGTAGTCCATCTCTTCGGTCGTCAATGGGATCGGAGCCTGGTTTACCCACAGCTCACGATCGCCGTGACGCTGTAGCAGCGCACGTCCTGAATACGGGTTCGTTTCCAGGTGCATGATACGGCTGGCGTGCGCATACAAGATGCGATCATTTTTCAGCTTTTCAAACGGCGGTAAACGCACGGCGGTGTTCGCCGCGTCATGACGTGAAGGACGAATCGCTATCGGTGTGGCTTGAGTCGCATCCTTCTTGGTATCGCATTTGGTTTCCACTTCGTAAGGGTTCGGCGGAATGAACGCTTCTTTACGCGGTTTTTCAATCCGGGAAGAGTCAACGACTTTATAGCCCTCCGGCACGGCTGGCAGGTTGACAGCTGTGCCGCGGATATTGGTCATATCAGCGATGTTTTCACCGTCTGCTAGGCGATGGGCGACTTCGACCAATGCGCGCTCCGCGTTGCCAAACAACAGAATGTCAGCTTTCGCATCAAACAGCACAGAGCGACGTACTTTGTCTGACCAGTAATCGTAGTGAGCAATACGACGCAGACTGGCTTCAATACCACCCAGTACGATAGGTACGTCTTTGTAGGCTTCACGGCAACGCTGTGAGTAGACCAGTGTGGCACGATCAGGACGCTTACCCCCTTCATTGTTCGGGGTGTAGGCATCATCATGGCGCAGCTTTTTATCTGCGGTGTAACGGTTGATCATGGAATCCATGTTGCCGGCGGTGATGCCAAAAAACAGGTTGGGTTTACCCAGCTGCATAAATGCGTCTTTATTCTGCCATTCTGGCTGAGCAATGATGCCGACACGAAACCCTTGCGCTTCCAGCAGACGGCCAATAATGGCCATACCGAAGCTTGGATGATCGACGTAGGCATCGCCGGTGACGATAATAATGTCACAGCTGTCCCAGCCCAGGGCATCCATCTCTTTTCTGCTGGTTGGCAGGAAAGGTGCAGTACCGAAGCATTCCGCCCAGTACTTTTTATATTCGCTAATGTTTTTGGTATTCATAAACTTAAATTTTGCTCACTTCACTCGGACGCATCAGGCTACACAACCGTTTATTGTTAGCAGGTTCGCTGCTGTTTCTTTGTGGCTGTTTTTCCTGCGCCCCTTTCCGGTCAACCGGTTTGCGTTGTCACCGTATTAATGACTCGCAACTAGCATCCTGCAAGTGTCGGTATGGTGCACTTCAAGGCGAAGATTACCACGGAATATACAGTGGGTGGCGCGCAAACGTGGCTGAACACCCGTAGTAATATTAGGTGAAAATAATCCGCCTGATAAAATAGCGGTGGAGTTTAACATGTAATTGCTCAAGTACATCAATTTCTGTAACCAAAAGGCAAAATGTTGTTGAGAACGCATCATGAGATTGGAGTAGACTACGCCGTAATATTCGTTTTTTTCCTTAATGGTTTGATTTTTAATTAGTTACCTCTGACAGCGTCAACCAACACACCCTTAACCGATACGCGAATACACATCTGGATTGGCAGAACGCGCAGCCAACCGAGGACGGGATTTGAAAGGCAAGATTACTGAATGGAATGATGAGAAAGGGTATGGATTTATCGTATCACCGCAGTGTAAATCACGGGTTTTTGTGCATATCTCTCAGTTTAACCGAGGAACAATGCGGCCAAAGGTGAATGCGAAGGTATCGTTTAAAGCAGAGAAAGATAAGCAGGGGCGTATCAATGCCAAAGACGTCTCTCTGGCTGGGCTGAAAGCGATACCGTTTTCGGTGCAATTGAGTGGCGTTTTTTTGCTGCTGGTCTGTATGGTCACGGGGCTGAATAGCACAGGTTGGTTGTGGCTTTCTCTCTATCTTGGCCTTAGCCCGCTGACGTATTTGGTGTACAAGGCCGATAAGCGATCCGCGATCGCGGGTGACTGGCGTGTCTCTGAAAATACGCTCCATTTTTTGGCTGTTACGGGCGGCTGGCCTGGAGCGCTGGTTGCACAGCACCGTTTGCGTCATAAATCGCAGAAACAGCCATTTAAAACGCTTTTGTGGCTGACGATTGTCTGTAATATTGCTGTGTATCTCTGGACACTTACACCGTACGGCCCGCTGTGGTTGGAGGAAACAGGACATACAATACAGGCACAACTAGTTAACTGGATGACTAAACTTTAGTTCGCCATTGAGCATGTTAACACTTTCAATTCCTTACATTTGCCTGCTATATGGCTCTCAGAACCAAAGTGTGATACCAACGAAACAGGAAAATTTACCATACTTCAATATGCATTTTTGCTCATAAATATTGGAGAGGAAGATGAATTCAAAAACATCTCTGGGATTGGCTTTGCTTTGCTTCAGTGGTGGGTTGTACGCTCACCAGTTGTACCCGCAAGTGGATACGCCTAATTGGGATCCGGAAATGCTCGTCGCTAGTCAGGTACCTGACCGACTGATTTCGGATTCAGGGTTTGTGTACCGTCCGTATTTTCATCCATTCGATATTCGCACCTTTTTGCAGCAACATCGGCCGGACTGGCAAGAGTTGGCTGAGTCCGTCAATCATTGGGCGGGCGCGACCGGAGTGGATCCGCGCGTGATTTTAACCACCATGGCCGTGCTCACCGATGAGGTGGCGGAAACGGTGCCGTCTGCTCAGCAGGTCAAAGACGTTGCCAACCAATTGTCGCAGCGCTTTTATCATTATCAGGACAATTTAACGGCAGAGCAGCACAATGCCGCAACGCTGGCGATTGTTCGTCAACTGCAATCTCCAGGGGATTGGCAGCGCTGGCAGGATCAGTATCAGGCCTGGTTTGGTTCGCCGGATGTCGCAGAGCCAGAAACCGCACCGCAGCAGGCGCAACGTAGCACAGGATTCGCGCCAGCGTATGGGTTCATGCAGTGGCCTTGGCGTCAGGGCTATTCCTGGATCCCTAACGGCCCCCATGCCCACAGTGGATCCGGCTTCCCGTTGTCTTCGATCGATGTCTCTTACGACTGGCCCGCGTGGGGCGCGCCGACATACAGCGTCACCGCAGCGCATGATGGCTATGTCACCGTGATGTCACGTTGCCAAGTCAGGGTAACCAACCCTAATGGTTGGGCAACGAATTATTACCACATGGATGGCATTCAGGTTGCCAATAATCAGTGGGTCTCCAAAGACACTAAATTGGGTGTGTACGCCAGCCAGCGCTCAACGGCGTTATGTGAAGGGGGCTCTTCAACCGGGCCTCACTTGCACTTTTCGCTCTTGTACCAGGGGCGTTTCCAGTCGTTGCAGGGAAGCAGTTTAGGGCCTTATCAGGTTCAGACAGGCCGTTACAGTTACGACAATAACTGTCAGTATACCTGGTTGCTTGACCAGCGTTCGCAGCAGAAAGTCTGTTTGTGGCGCCGGGTAGATAATCCTACCTTGTAGCTCTCGAGCCTCCGGTGCAAAAAGGGTCGCACCGGAGGCCGTATGTTCTGCGTTGGATGAGTGGTTAATCCGGTCATTAGCATGACGGATTTTTTTCAGTCTGGTATCATCCGCCCCAACACTGGACTGTAATATTACATACTATGATTCAATCTCTACTGACACTGTTCGCTCCAATGCTGTTGGGAGCGCAACTGGTGCTGACTCTGGTGCTGACCAAAGGTGAAATCTGTCCGGGTCAGCGTGGGCGTATCCACAAACTTCTTCCGGCGCTAGCCATCCTGTGGTTGGCGATTGCGTCAATTCAAATCCAGGCTTTTCTCGTCGTATTTGCCCTGTTTTATTTTTATTCCCAGGTTCAGACCAAGAAAACCCGTGAACGCGGGCCGATGTGGGTCATGTATCTGGCCGATGGTTTGGCTGCTGGCTTTGTCGGAGCACAGATTGCCGGACAGGCAACAGGAGCGGGCATGTTGGCGATGTTGACGATGGTACTGCTGCTTGGTGGTGCATTTGCTCATCTTCTGTTAACCGTCGCTCGCACGCGTCTGCAGGCATTTCATCGTATTTTGCCTTTTTCAGGCGTTGTAGCGGCGATGTTGATTGCTCTCATCGTACTATTGCACGCCTATTCACTCGATGAACAGGCGCTGGCAGTCGCCACCCAGCAAATACTGGTCAGTTTTGCGGTGATGTTAACGGCGATCATTGTCTGGTGCTGGCACATCTTTACCAGCAAAACGGTCAACAAAGTGCAACTGGCTGTCGCACTGGTGTGCGTGATTGGTAGTGCTTACATCAACAGCGGATTGTTTCATCTTTAGAGCAGGTTCACTGTTCTATCCATGATTAACAGCTACGCTTGAAAGAGTGACCGTCACTTGGCACAGGAGCGTGGCCCATGGATTTAAGCAACGTCAACAACCTGGACAGTATTATTCTGCTGGGGATCGTGAATGAAAAGTTGCGTCTGGAATGCGACAGTTTTGAAGAACTGGTCAGCATGTATGAGATGGACGTGGAAGCTGTGGTTGGTAAGCTGGACATGCTTGGTTATCAATACGATCCGCTGACCAACCAGTTTAAAGCTTATCAGCGTTAAACGCCGTTGTATGTGTTTTTAAGCCATCTTGATCCCCTCAAGGTGGCTTTTGCATTGTTGGCGTGCGGTGGAGAAAAACGCCTGCAAATAACGCTTCTCTTTGTCGGCGTTACGCGTTGCGGCAAACAACCTGCGCCATAAGCCTTTCCCCAGAGGCTGGCTGGCAATCAACCCCTGACGAGAAAATTCGCTGATTGCCCAGTTTGGCAAGGCGGCGACACCAAGACCGGCTGAGACCATCTGAACCAACATCAGAGTGTTGTCGGCTTGCTTCCATTTCGCGGGTTCCACACCAGCGGGATGCAGAAAGTGTTTCACCACATCCAGTCGCTGCTTTTGTACCGGATAGGACAGCATGGTCTGGTCGGCCAGATCCTGCGGTTCAATACAGGTTTTGTCTGCTAACGGATGATGTGTGGCGGTAATCAGTCGCATCTCAAAATCAAATAAAGGTTCGTAGTGCACTTCAGAACGAGGCTGGATATCGGAGGTGATCACCAGATCGAGGTCGCCAGCCAGCAGCGCTGGCAAAGGTTCGAAACCGAAACCTGATGAGAAGTCTAAAGCAACACTCGGCCAGGCGACTTGATACTCTTTGAGGGCTGGCATCAACCACTGAAAACAAGAATGGCATTCAATCGCCATATGCAGTCGTCCGTTTACATCTTCTTTGAGGCTGGCAAGCTCATTTTCAGCTTTGGCCAGGCGGGGTAGGACTTCATCTGCCACCCGCAACAAAATATCACCTTCTGAGGTGAATTTGACCGGGCGGGTTTTACGTAAAAATAACTGTCCGCCAATGCGAGCTTCGAGATCCTTGAGCTGATGAGAAAGGGCGGACTGCGTTAAGTGCAGCGCCGTCGCGGTGGCGGTCAGCGACCCGGTATCACGCAGAGACGTCAACGTCCGTAAATGTTTTAGCTCAATCATGAAATCCTCTCATTTTAATTCCCCTCTCCATGAAGCCTTTTAACATTACTCTGAATATTTGGAGTTGTAAACGTCTAGACGTCTATTGGTGTTAAATTCTTCACTATGAAGAAAAATAATAAACAAGTTGAATAA
>NZ_WXWP01000246.1:0-22302 GCF_009904765.1 Vibrio sp. V39_P1S14PM300 | reverse complement strand
CGCGATAGTTTTAGCCATCCAGACATCTTTTGTCTGTCGGTGAGAATTCAACAGTAAGGGGAAACGATATGACAACAACGCACATTCTTGGCTATCCGCGCATTGGTGAAAAACGAGAACTAAAATTCGCGTTAGAGAAGTACTGGCGCGGTGAAATTGATCAGCAGGCATTGAAAACAGTGGGAGCGGATTTACGTCAAACACACTGGCACACGCAGGCAGATGCGGGGTTGAGTTACGTTACTGCTGGCGATTTTGCTTGGTACGATCATGTGTTAACGACCACGCTATTGCTTGGTCATGTGCCTAAGCGTCATCGAAACGGTGCTCCGGATCTGGACACGTTATTCCGCGTTGGTCGTGGTCAATCACAATCAGACTGTGGTTGCAGTGGTAGCGCGGCATCTGACATGACCAAATGGTTTAACACAAATTATCACTATATCGTGCCTGAGTTCAGCCGGGATGACCGCTTTGAAGTGAGCTGGCCTCAGCTGTTTGAAGAGGTCGGTGAAGCCGTCGCTGCTGGACATCAGGTGAAGCCAGTGCTACTGGGCCCACTGAGTTACCTGTATCTGGGAAAAGAAGTGGATGAAGGCTTCGACCGTCTGTCTCTGTTGCCACGTCTTCTGACGGCCTATCAGGGCATTTTGAGTAAACTGGCGAATCACGGCATTGAATGGGTACAAATTGATGAACCTATTCTGGCCCTTGAACTGGACAAAGCCTGGCTGGATGCGTTTAAGCTGGGTTATCAGGTGATTCAGGGCGAAGTCAAACTGCTGTTGACCACTTATTTCGATTCGGTGGAAGACACGCTTGAGCGTATTGTCGAGCTGCCGGTTCAGGGTTTGCACGTTGACTTGTCGGCGGCGCCTGAACAACTGGCAGCAGTCGTTGAGAAATTGCCACAGGATTGGGTTCTGTCTGCCGGGGTGGTGAATGGCCGTAATGTGTGGCGCGCGGATTTGGCGGCATGGCGTGAGCGCCTGGAGCCGATAAAGCAACAACTCGGAGAACGTTTGTGGCTCGCCAGCTCGTGCTCACTGCTGCACAGCCCTGTTGACCTGGAACTGGAACCGGCACTGAGCGATGAAGTTAAAAACTGGTTTGCGTTTGCCAAACAGAAAGTGACGGAAGTAGCGCTATTGGGCAAAGCGCTGGATGGGGATCAGGACGCTATCTTAGCGTGCGATACCTACAGCCAGCCGATCCTAGCTCGCCGTTCAGCCTCCCATGTGAACAAACCTGCTGTGAAAGCTCGTTTGAACACACTAACGGCCGCACTGGCTCAACGTAGTGCGCCGTACGCTGAGCGAGCGGTTCATCAGAATGAAGTCTTAGGCCTGCCCCTATTGCCAACCACTACGATTGGTTCATTTCCTCAAACTGGCGAGATCCGCACCCAGCGTAGCGCCTATCGTGCCGGCCAATTGTCTGAAGCAGAATACATTGAGGCAATGCAGGCGCATATCGCCGACACGGTGAAGCGTCAGGAAGCGCTTGATTTGGATGTGCTGGTTCACGGTGAAGCCGAACGTAACGATATGGTGGAATATTTCGCCGAAAATCTGGCGGGTTTCCAGACGACTCAATTTGGCTGGGTACAAAGTTATGGCTCGCGCTGCGTGAAACCCGCGATTGTCGTGGCAGATATTGAACGTGAACAGCCGATTACCGTGGCCTGGTCAACCTATGCACAGTCTTTGACCTCAAAGCAGATGAAAGGGATGCTGACAGGCCCGGTCACCATTCTGTGCTGGACTTTCCCGCGTGAAGATATCAGTCGCCAAGAGATCGCTCAGCAACTGGCGTTTGCCCTGCGTGATGAGGTCAACGATCTGCAATCGGCAGGAATCAACATCATTCAGATTGATGAACCAGCCATTCGTGAAGGTTTACCGCTGAAAAAACGCGATCATCAAACGTATCTGAAGTGGGCGGTGGAAGCGTTCAAGATCTCGGCCGCTATCGCGAAACCAGAGACGCAGATCCATACCCACATGTGTTACAGCGAATTCAATGAGATCATCGAGTCAGTGGCAGAACTGGATGCTGATGTGATCACGATTGAAACCTCGCGTTCTAACATGGAATTGCTCAAAGCGTTTGAAGAGTTTAACTATCCGAATGAGATTGGTCCGGGTGTGTATGATATCCACTCGCCAAACATCCCAAGCGAAGAATGGATTGAAGGGTTGTTACGTAAGGCAGCTGAGAAAATTCCGGCCGAACGTTTGTGGGTTAACCCGGATTGTGGTCTGAAGACGCGTAATTGGAGCGAGACAGAAGCCGCCTTGGCGAACTTAGTCTCGGCAGCGAAAGTGCTGCGTAGCGAATGGGCTGAAAATGCTTGAATTCAGCCATAAAAAATGCCGCTTTAAAGCGGCATTTTTACTATTTATTCAGTGCGTTACACGTATCACGATTAACCATCTGATCGACCATCAACTGGCCACGGCTACTGCGCATCTTAATGCGGTAATCGATACCAAGTTCAAGGTTGGCGGCTACGCTGTCGTTGGTGCAGTAGCTGTTCATGCTGTGTGCCAGAACCTGTTTAATTGGCTTCGCACCCGGCGCGTCCTGGTTGTAAATCATCATGATTTCGATGGTGGTCTTTTTGGCGCTGGCACGCATGATGGTCAGCGGACCACGCTCAATCGGCAACTCGGCCATGATCAGGTTGGCACGATTACTGGCGATCAGCTCCAGTTGACGTTGCTCTTTGGAACTGGACGAGCAGCCCATTAAAACCAAGCCAGCCAACGCGGCTACAATATAATTTTTCATTTTAGAATACTTTTTTAAATGGTTTTACGATGACATTAGCATAGACACCGGCTTCGACATAAGGGTCTGCTTCGGCCCAGGACTGAGCGTCAGTCAGCGAATCAAATTCTGCGATCACAGTGGAACCGGTAAAACCGGCTTCACCGGGGTTATCGGAATCGATCGCCGGCATAGGCCCAGCGGTGAGGAGGCGACCTTCATCCTGAAGTGCTTGTAATCGCTCAAGATGCTGGGGACGAACACTCATTCGCTTGTCCAATGAGTTATCAATATCTTGTGCAAAAATCACGTACCACATATTAGCTGTCCTTATAAGGTGTAAGTCTCTCTAATTTACTCTAACTCAGAGGATTTTCCACCATTGGGGTGCAAATAGTGAGACTAGTTCGCGTTCTGAATCGGGCGAGGACGCCCTTCAGTATCGATGGCGACATAATTGAACGTCGCATCACACACCATAAAGCGCTCGCCGACGCCGTGTTCTTTGACGGGTTTGACCCAAACTTGCAGATTAATCGACATGGAAGTGCGGCCAATTTTGGTACATTCGCCATAGCAGCACACCACATCACCCACGCGTACGGGCTTTTTGAACGTAATGTCCGATACAGACACTGTGACAATGCGCCCGCTGGAGATTTCTTTGGCTAAAATGCCACCCGCGAGATCCAGTTGGGACATGATCCAGCCACCAAAGATATCGCCATTTGCGTTGGTATCAGCGGGCATCGCTAAAGTGCGTAGTAGTAGTTGGCCTCTTGGAGAGTGAATTTCCTGACTCATTTTGACATCCAATTAAACAAAACAGCGGCCAAAAGGGCCGCTCAAAAATAATCGAGGATTATATCAAAAGAGCCGGAGAATTCATCACCGACCAGTGCATCACTGTTTCTGTTGATCTTTTGGCAGGTGCTTATAGATATACACGCCGGTAAACAGGGTAAATACCAGTGTGGCTGCCAGTAAGCCAAACACTTTGAAATTGACCCACACATCCAGTGGTAATTCGTAGGCAACATAGATGTTGAGCGCTGCGCAGAAGCTGAAAAAGCCAACCCAAGCCCAGTTGATACGGCTCCAAACGCTATCTGGTAAGGTAATTTCTTTGCCAAGCATACTCTTAATGGCGGATTTGCCGATCAGGTGGCTGATGCTCAGACCCAATGCAAACACCACGTAGACAATCGTCACTTTCCATTTAATGAAGTTGTCATCGTGAAGCAGTATGGTCATGGAGCCAAAAATGGCGACCAGAGCAAACGTGATCAACTGCATTTTCTCAACTTTCTTGTACAGCAGGTAGGTTACAACGATTTGCACGGCTGTGGCGACAATCAGAGCGCCGGTTGCCACATAAATATCTTGCATCTTGTACAGTACAAAAAAGATAATCAGTGGAATAAAATCAATCAGTTGCTTCATTACTTCAATACGTTCCTAATGATGAATTGCCCCCAGTCTAACCAAAACTTACCGGCAGCAAAACCGTTAGAGACAAAACGAAACAAATTATTGACAGGCTGACGACGAATTTAGTCCTAACGGACGCTTGATATCTTCCAGATAGCCTTCGTTTTTCAGCTCATCGACAACGCTTCGCAGTTCCTCATCACTCATCGCAAAACAGCAGGATTTGCCTGTAGTGAGGCTGAGGTAGTGGTGATAATCCACGTCAGTGTGGTGGCCAAAGCGTTCCGCTAGCAGGGACGTTACGCCGTGGTGAATCAGGTCATAATACGTGGTGCGATCCAGTTCCATGGTAATGCTCCTTTCGCATGGGCGGCAAAAAATGCACGCGGTCAGTTCCTACGAAATAAAGCATATAAGATGCCAGCTTTTCGCTGGCATTGAGCGTTTTAAGCGACAGGTGAGCGACTGGCGAACAGGGATTGATTGAGAATCGCGGCCAGATCCGCTTTATTGGTCGGTTTGCTCAGTCGCCCATCCATTAAGCTGTTAATCAGTTCTAACTCCCGGTTTCCGGACTCGCCAGACAAGGCGATCACTGGGGTGGTGGGACTTAACTGTTTGATCTTGGTGGCAGCTTCAAAGCCGTTCATCACCGGCATTTGAATGTCCATGATCACCAGGTCGATGGGGTTATTCTGGAAAATATCAACCGCAATTTTGCCATTGTTGGCCTGAATCACATCGAACCCGAGTTGTTCCAGATAAAGCTTCACCAGAGCACGCTGCACTTCTTTGTCGTCCACGACCAGAATGGTTTTGTCAGCCTGAGGGACGTTCTGCGTGACACTGTTCATGTGGAGCGACTGGGCGATGGATGACATGCTTGGCGCGACCGTTTTTGTGGTCAGTGGCTCGTCGTAAGTGGGGCCTTCGACGGAAAGCGTCGGGAAAATAAGATGAAATTCCGTGTATTGACCATACTTTGAATGACATTGAATACTGCCACCGAACGAACTCATCACGCGCTGACAATAGCCAAGCCCAAGCCCGCTGCCACCGCTCTTATTGTGACTGAAAAAGTCGTCAAAAATTTGTGTCCGGATGTCTTCCGGAATGCCGGGGCCAGTATCGCGGAAAATGACCAGATTTTCATGGAAGCTGGCGCGGGTTGAAATTTCGATTTGACTCTCAGGGTAGGAATCAAAATAGTAGATCGCATTGCGCAACAGGTTAAACACCACAAAGTTAAACAAGGTGTCGTTCACCCGAACGGAGAAGTCTTTGTCGACGTTAAGCTGTACCCGGTTTTTAATTTGATCGCTTTCAAAGCCGTATTGGTTCATGGCCTGCAACAGGAGGCGTTTGATCGATGAGATCATCATTGGTTCTTGATCGAGCGACGAGTTGCTGACTTCGCGCAGAATAATGTCGATCAACTGCTTGCCCCGACGGATCGCGGCTTTGCCTTTTTCGATTTCGCCAATCAGCACATCAGGTTCGGCGTGCGTCTGCGCCTGGATCTGCAGTGTTTCCAGGTGCAGCTGTAGTTGGGTAAGCGGGTTGCGCATCTCGTGAGCAATCGAATTGGCCAGTGCCTGAGATTGCCGGATGCGTCGATCCGAGTTGATGTACCCCTGCACCTGCTTGAGCACCTTTTCCAACGCGACCACTTCTTCGTTTGAAAACAAACGCCCATCTTGTTTGTGCGTTGAAATCAGCAGATGCGAAATCATGTGCCCGCTGTCGAACAATGGCATGACGATGGCGGCGTCGTTCTGACTCATTTTATGGTGCAACGCGGCGAGGGCGTCCTGACTCATGGCATTATCCAGTTTGTCTTCAATCTCTTCGAAGACCAGCGCTTCATGATTTTCAGACAAGTAATCGGTATACAGCTCCGCATCTGGCGAGCTTTTAACCAGTTGCATTTTGCTGCTTGGCACGTTAAGCAGTTTGGCCAGTTTCTGAATGGCCTGAGAGGGCGAAGACTGAAACTCTTCTACCAGAGAGTATATCTGTTCCGTTGGCGGCAAAGGGGAGTTGTACACCATCAGGCTAGTGTATTTTTTCACGCTGTTGAACACCCGTTGCCAAGTGAGCCCCAGAATGGCGGTGTACAGCACGATCAGTTCAAATTGGTAAAAACTGTAGTCGAGTGCGACGGACAGTGGCAACAGGTACAAGACACTGGTTACCGTGGTGGTCAGTGCCAGAAAGAACAGGTATTTACTGCTGTAAAAACGTGAGGTGATCAGCGCGTAACCGACGAACAGCATTTCGCTGATTGATAATGCCGGTGGCAGCCAGGTAAGCGAGAAGTCGTCGAAGAAATACGTCACGCCCATATGGATGGCGGCCGTTGAGAACATAAAAATCAGGATGCCGGCAATCATGTAGTTGCGGCGAGTCAGCCGCAGACGTGATCCGTCCCCACGCATGGTGAGCAGATTGACCAGAGTGAGCACCACCAAAGCGAACACAACAGTGAAAAACAGCGAGGTTTGCGGGCCAAAAGCGAGTGCAAACTGGCTGGGTGCATACACAGTAATATCCTGAACCGTGAGATCGGTAAAGACATTGATATAGAGGGAGTAGCCAGAAAAACCGAAGAACACCAACTTCTGCCAGGTGTAGATAGGCCGCTTTTGCTGCATCGCTGTCAGGCTGCAGGTAAAGTAAAAAGCAAATGCGAACGCAAAGTACGACGCCAGATTGGCAAACCTGGCCATGTAGATTCCCATGGTTTTACCGGAGGTCACCAAGAGATCGGTGTGGAAGTAGCAGTTGCTCAGAATCCAGAAAACGATGCAGACCGAATACGCGATGTAAGGCAGATGGTAGCTGCCAAAGACAGCCTCCCCTTTTTGTTTGAGTTTGAGACAGTAATAGCCTAACCACACCAGAATGATAGCGATGACAGTGAGCAGGGTCACTGATTTTGGGTTGAGCATCGAGACAAACGGCAGAATATCAAGCATCAGCCAGTCCTTCGCGGGCTTGCTGTAAACGAGACTGTTTAACCAGTTTTTTATAGCTGCGGAAATCGAGCTTTTTCATTTCAGCATGCATGTTCTTTACGTTCCAGAATCCCCGGTAGGTGATAACACCATCATGGTTAATATCGCAGTAACACAAGGTGGTATAAGCGGCTTCGTCAATCACTCTGTAATAATCCAGAATAAACGGTTGTTCAATAATGGTGAGCGCAATCGCATAACCGTGTTCACATAACCGCTGCGCCGACAGTTTTTGCCCCAGATACAGATAGTAAAGCTTTTGCTGGCTTGTACCACTGACGGTCAGGCGGAGAAACTCGCAAATACGCTCTGGCTTGACAAGCGAGCGCGCAAACATTTGGTCAAACTCCGAAGCAGTCTCACATGTTACAGTTGGTAACTGTACCACCAATTCGTCAGTTTTAAAGCATTCATTTGCATAAGGTGACCAACACATATTCCAGGGTTTGCTCTGAAACGACTTATCATAACTCAGCCAGTGATGACGCACTTGCCAGTCCTGAATCAACCCGGTACACACCAACAGCGGTGGCAAGCCGGGTTCTGCTTTTTGTGTGATCACTAGATGCTGACCCTGGCGCGATAAATCCAGGCAACTGAGCATTTCAAACCAGGACTCGCCGCGAACAAACAATTCCAGATTGATCAGGGCAACGGCATCGGACAATTGCATCGGTGTTTCAAAATGCAGTGTCATATAACGTTGTTCACACTCGGCAATGTTGGCGATCAGCTCACAATGATAATCCTCATCGTTATAAGACACTTTCTGATTGTTCAAATACACCACGGATGCATCTTTGTAACGCGCTTTGATCTGATAAATTTCCAATTCACACCAGAATTCAAGCCAGTGCTGAAAGTGTGTGAGCGCCAGACGCTCTATAGACCGTTCTGTTTCGGAAAGTTCAGTCAGGGAGAGTGACTCATGATCGATGTCACTCGAGTGGCTGAAAATCGTAGCCAGATTTGAGTCGGATAAATGAGGAAAGGTTTGGAGAATACGTTGCTTATGGCGTTCTGCCAGTAAAGGCATGAACGATGAGTTTGCGGATGAGTGCGTAAAGTGAAGAACAAAATCAAACAGTTGGCTGATGGACATGTCAACACGTGATTCTGAACACACTAGATCCTTTAGTTGTGATTCCAGATTCATAATTTAATTTACTGACGTTGTTAATAATAATCGTTGTTAAAACCAATCTAGCTTAACAAACTTGTTGTATGCCAATATTGCTGCATATGATTTCCGGTTTATGTAAAATACGTCACTAAACCACAAAAAAAGCCACCTTTTCAGGTGGCTTTCGTATTTTTCGATACAAATTAACGATTAAGCTTGTTGTTTTTGCATCTCAGATTGTTGCTCTTCTTCGATCAGCGCATCCACAATCACGGCACATGCGGCGTCACCGGTGATGTTCAACGCGGTACGAATCATGTCGAAAATACGGTCAAGAGCGAACAGCAGAGGTAAGCCTTCGATTGGAATACCGGCAGCCAGCAATACCGCAACCACCAGGAACGAAGGACCTGGTACGCCCGCCTGACCGACGGCACCCAGTGTCGAGGTCACGATGATCGCAATGTAGGCGCCCATGCCGAGATCGATATTGAACAACTGAGCAAAGAAAATCGCAACCAGGCCGTAGTAAATCGCGTTACCTGACATATTGATGGTCGCGCCCAGAGGCAATACAAACGAAGCGGTTGAGTTTCTAACGCCGAGTTCGTTCTCACAAGTGTTCATGGTAACCGGTAGTGTTGCCATTGACGAAGCCGTCGACAGTGCCACGGCCTGAGGCTTTTTCATTGCTACTAGGAATTTCTTGGCTGAAGTCTTAGTAAACAGATGCACCATCAGAGGGTAAGCCACAAAACCGAAAATCAGGATAGCGGCCACGTATACGACAAACAGTTTGAAGACCACCATCAAAGCGCCGAAACCGAACGTACCCACGGCTTCCGCCATCAGACCAAATACGCCGATTGGAGCAATGACCATGACTTTGTTGATCATCCAGACCATCGCATCAACGATGCAGTTCACGCCGTTGATGATGGGTTCACGACGCTCTTTCGCTTGTTTTGAGATCGCAATACCGAAGAACATGCAGAACACCAGGATCTGCAGAATATTAGCGTCATTCAGGGATTGGAAAACATTGGTTGGGATCATACCGGTAATGGTTGCCCAGAAAGAAGGTAGTTCGCCTTTTGAAGCATACTCGGATGAGAACATGCCCTCGACACCAGACACGTCGATGCCCATTCCTGGCTTAAAGACTTCACCCATGATCAGCGCCAGTGCGACGGCCAGAGCGGATGTAAGGCCAAAATAGCCCAGTGTGACAAAGCCAACTTTTCCTGCTGATTGGCTGTTCCCCAGACCAGCTGCGCCGGAGATCAGGGCAACGGCCACCAATGGAATCACTAGCATTTTGATCAGGTTGATAAAGATGGCGCCAAGTGGTGCAAACATGGATGCATCATGACCCATTGTGGCACCAACGGCTGTGCCGACGATCATGGCGATCACAACCTGAACACCAATGTTGTTTAGTAAACTCTTTTCTTTTAACACTTCCATAACCTCTGTGCTAAATACAATTAATATCCCAGAATTACCGACTGATTGATATTTGTTCAGTAGATAAATATTTCGGATCGCTTTTTACACGTATCTTTCACAATTATCAATATGCCCACCCACTGGTTGAGCCAATTATTTCTATTTTTATTGATGTGGGGCAGCAAAAAACATCAAAAGCAAACGTTTGCTATTGATGTTGTGAATGTGTTTTGCGGGTTGGATTGGTTTTTTGCTAAGGCCAGAGATGAGGAGAAAATTCAGGAGGTGTGTTAACAAAAAGATCGATTTCCAATAACGTTTAGGAAACCGATCTCATACGTGGCACAAGCTTAATGTGTTACTTTTGTGTTGCAGCCTTCATGGAAGAGACGAATGTCGCCAGACGTTCTAACATGGTTTCCGGCTGCGTCACATGTGTTTCAATGATTTTTACCACTGCAGATCCTGAAATGGCGCCCGCGGCACCGGCTTCCAGAGCTTGTCTTACTTGCTGTGGTTCTGAAATCCCAAATCCGAGCAGGGCAGGTGGCGCATCATGTTGATTCAGACGTTGCAGCATATCGCCAACCGGCATATTGGCTTTGGTTTCGGCACCCGTGACACCAGCCCTGGAGAGCAGGTATGTGTACCCACTACCAAGTTGGGCGACTGATTGTAATGTGTCGTCACTGGCTGTTGGCGGGGCAATAAAAATCGGATGCACTCCGTGCTTTTTGGCCGCAGTAACAAAGTCAGCGCTCTCATTGGTCGGCACATCAGCAATCAGTACAGAATCTATCCCGGCTTGAGCACAGCGCGCGTAAAAATGGTCGATACCACGCGAATAAACCAGGTTTGCGTACATCAGTAAGCCAATCGGCAATTGTGGATACTTGGCGCGGATTTGGCCAATCAGATCGAAGCAGATGTCTGGCGTGGCGCCTGAATCCAGTGCGCGGATGTTAGCGCCCTGAATGGTTGGGCCATCAGCCAATGGATCTGAGAACGGGATACCCAGTTCCAGCGCATCGGCGCCTGATTCCACCAGGGTTTGCATGATCTGTAATGACAACTCAGCGTCTGGGTCGCCGACAGTAACGAAAGGAACAAATGCGCCTTGGTTGTGGCTGTTCAGGCGCTCAAACATAGCTTGGTAACGATCCATTAAAGTGCTCCTTTCTCTTGCAGAATATCGTGTACGGTGAAGATGTCTTTGTCACCCCGGCCAGAAAGGTTAACCACCAGCAATTGCTCCTTTTCAGGTTCGGCCTGCGCCATTTTCAAGGCATGGGCCAGCGCGTGCGAGGATTCCAGAGCCGGGATGATCCCTTCGTTGCGAGCCAATAGCTGGAAGGCTTCCAAGGCTTCATCATCAGTAATATTGTCGTATTCGGCACGACCGATCGCATTGAGGTAGGCATGCTGTGGGCCGACAGACGGAAAGTCCAGACCGGCAGAGACGGAGTAAGACTCCTCAACCTGACCATTTGAATCCTGCATCAGTGGTGCTTTCATACCAAAAAAGATACCGGTTTTGCCGTGCTTCAAAGGTGCGCCGTGTTGGTCAGTGTCAATCCCTTTACCAGCTGGCTCGACCCCGATTAAGCGTACCGACTCTTCTTCAATAAAATCAGCGAACATTCCAATGGCGTTGGAACCACCGCCCACACAGGCGATCACCGCATCGGGTAAACGGCCTTCACGTGCCAGGATCTGGTTTTTGGTCTCTTCGCCAATCATGCGTTGGAACTCACGTACGATGGTCGGAAATGGGTGAGGGCCTGCTGCCGTACCCAGCAGATAATGCGCTTCTTCATAGCTGGCTGACCAGTCACGTAGCGCTTCGTTACAGGCGTCTTTGAGGGTTGCGGACCCCGAATGGACCGGTATAACTTCTGCGCCCATCAGTTTCATACGAAACACGTTCGGACTTTGACGCTCAACGTCTTTGGCACCCATATAGACACGACATTTCAGTCCCAGCAGGGCACAAGCTAACGCTGTTGCGACGCCATGTTGACCAGCGCCCGTTTCCGCAATGATTTCGTTTTTGCCCATGCGCTTGGCCAGCAGCGCCTGACCCAGCACCTGGTTGGTCTTGTGAGCACCACCGTGAAGTAGATCCTCACGTTTCAGATACAGTTTGGTTTTGGTGCCTTTGGTCAGATTGCGTGTGAGGGTCAGCGCCGTCGGACGGCCTGCGTATTCTTGCAGCAAAGTCATGAACTCACTGCGAAACTCTGGATCATCCTGGGCGTCGATAAACGCCTGTTCCAATTGTTCTAAAGCCGGGACCAGAATTTGCGGGACGTACTGACCGCCGTATTCGCCAAAGTAGGCATCAAGTTTTGCCATAATTCCTATTCCTTCACTTATCTGGCACGGCGGGCCGTGCCTGTAATATTAGTAATCTCGGATTGCTGCAAATGCTTGTTGCAGCTTTATCAAATCTTTTTTTCCAGGGGCGTTTTCTACGCCAGAGTTGAGATCCAGCCCCAAGCAACCCAATTGGGCGGCCTGCCTGGCGTTATCGGCATTGAGACCGCCGGCCAGCATGATTTGGCGCGTATCTGTAAGAAGACTCCAGTCAAAAGCCTGACCCGTTCCTCCGGATTGACTGCCGACTTTGGCATCCAGTAGGTGACGATCAACGTTGGTGTCCAGCAGCGTTGGCATCGCGTCAGTGACTCCGTAAGCCTTCCAGATTTCAATCTTGGCTGGCAAGCGGGCGCGCAGTGCATCAACTTGCTGCTGAGATTCTTCACCGTGCAATTGCACCGCACTTAAACCGAGTTCGGTCGCCAGTGAGTAGATAGTGTCGTTGTCGTGGTTCTGAAACACGCCAACGTACTGCAGCGGGGCACCGCTCATGGTGAGGCGGGCGGTTTCCGGACTGACGGCTCGTTTTGAAGCATTAACGAAAATCAAACCACCGTAGACAGCCCCAGCCTGATAAGCTTTGGCAGCGTCATCTGGTTGGGTCAGGCCACACACTTTATTCTCGCCCAGCGTCACCCGACGTACGGCTAGTTCCAGATTGTCTTCTGCCATCAGTGAGCTACCAATCAAGAAGCCATCCGCATCACAGGACAAATCACGCACTTGCTGGTGGGTGTATATGCCGGACTCAGAAATGACGATCGCATCGGGCGCCAATTGACGTATTTGTGGGGCCAACTGCTTGGTGCGATTAAGGTCAGTTGACAGGTCCCGTAGGTTACGGTTGTTGATACCTATCACTTTGGCATCCAGAGCGACTGCACGAGCAAGCTCGTCTTCGTTGCTGACTTCCGTCAAAATGCCCATGCCCAGCGCGTGAGCGACGTCAGCCAGTTCACGATACTGATCGTCGTTTAGTACCGACAGCATCAGTAAGATCGCGTCCGCCTGATAGTGACGAGCCAAATAGACCTGATAGGTATCGACCATAAAGTCTTTGCACAGCACCGGTTGTTTGGCGATACGGCGAACCTGAGGAAGAAAATCAAAGTTACCCTGAAAATATTTTTCGTCCGTCAGCACCGAAATGGCGTTGGCGTGCCGATTGTAAACCGAAGCAATGTAGTCCAGATCGAAGTGATCTCGGATGAGTCCCTTTGATGGCGACGCTTTTTTACACTCCAGAATAAACGCGGTTTTCCCAGTACTGAGTGCGGCGTAAAAATCGCGATCGGAAGGCACTAAGTCATCTTTAAAGCTACTGAGGGGCTGAATCTGCTTACGCGCTTCCACCCAGGTGTATTTGTCCGTGACAATTTTCGCCAGCACCTTGGCCATCTGGGTTTCCTGTAGCGAAATATGTTCCGATAACTGACTCATGTCCTAACCTCGTTGTGCCAGTTGTTGTACCAACTGGTAAGCTTTTCCTGAATTCATGGCATTAATCGCTGTTTGCGCATTGGCTTTCAGATCTTCATGACCGAACAGGCGCATCAACAGGGCCACGTTAACAGCGACGGCGCCGAGCTGGGCGTCAGTGCCTTCCCCGGTAAGAATGCGGGTGATGATGGCTCGGTTTTCTTGTGGGTCGCCGCCTTTTATCGCGTCGAGCTGATGACGTGTCAGGCCGAAATCTTCTGGGGTCAGGGTGTATTCGTGAATCTGACCGTCTTTGATCTCAGCAACCGTGGTATCACCATGAATAGCCACTTCATCCAAGCCACTACCATGAACGACAGCGGCACGCTTCATCCCCATTTGTAGCATGGTTTCTGCGATTGGGCGTACTAATTCTTCGCTATAGACCCCCATCAGTTCGATATTGGGTTTAGCCGGGTTAATTAATGGCCCTAGGATGTTGAAAATGGTACGAGTTTTCATGGTCTGACGTACCGGCATTGCGTGACGGACGCCTTGGTGATACTGCGGCGCAAATAAAAAAGCGACGCCCAAATCATCGATAGCAGCACGGGTATCGTCTGCGCTCATCGCCAGATTGATGCCAAACGAATCGAGCAGATCAGATGACCCGGACTTACTGGACACACTGCGGTTTCCGTGTTTGGCAATTTTCAGGCCACATGCGGCGGCTACGAACGCGGCCGTGGTTGAAATGTTGATGGTATTATGACCATCGCCTCCGGTGCCGACAATATCCGCAAAGTCATAGTCCGGGCGTGGAAACGGGTTAGCGTTTGCCAGTAACGCTTTGGCGGCGCCAGCGATTTCATCGGGTGTTTCACCTTTGATCTTCAGTGCTGTCAGCGCCGACGCCATTAAAATCGGGTCCAGTTCGCCACGAATGATGACGTCAAACAGTTCCTGACTTTCCTGTTGGGAAAGGGACGTTTGTTCGTATAATTTGTTGATGATGTGCTGCATAATTTTTCTCCCTAAATCTTATTCTTATTGTTGCTGTTCCTGAGCCCATTCAATCGCATTGGCCAGCAGGGTTGCACCATAGGTTGTCATGATGGATTCCGGGTGAAACTGAAAGCCGCAGACTTTGTCCTCTTCGTGAACCACGGACATCACCAGGCCATCGACTTCCGCGGTGACCGTCAGGCTGCTTGGTACCTGAGTCGCCACTAAGGAATGGTAACGGGCGATCGCCAGAGGTGAGGGCAGCCCCTGATAAGTGGCGTGCTGTTCATGTTCCATCATCGATATTTTGCCGTGAATGATTTCGCCCGCACCAGCCACGGTTCCGCCATAGGCCTCAACAATGGCTTGGTGACCCAGGCAGATGCCGATCATCGGCACGTGACCTTTTAAACGCTGGATCAAAGCGGGCATGCAACCGGCTTCGGAAGGTGCGCCAGGGCCCGGTGACAACAGTACAACGGGGTTATCCAACTGACGGACAGCAGCATCGATAGCGGCTGCATCAATGTGATTGCGGTAGATCGTGACCTGATGACCCAGAGAGCGGAACTGGTCAACCAGGTTGTAAGTAAATGAGTCAAAGTTGTCGATAAATACAATGTTCGCCATGGGAAGACTCCTTATGCCTGGTGCGCTGTCTGAATCGCAGAGATGACGGCTTGTGCTTTGCCACGTGTTTCGTCGGCTTCTGCCTGAGGATCGGAGTCGAAGACCACGCCTGCACCAGCCTGTACCTGAGCCACGCCATTTTCAACGTATGCAGAACGAATCACGATACAGGTATCCAGTGTGCCTTCTCCGGTCAGATAGCCGACCGCACCGCCGTAACTGCCGCGTCGGGCGCCTTCTACGTCACGAATTAACTGCATGGCACGGATCTTCGGAGCGCCAGTGAGCGTCCCCATGTTCATACAAGCCTGATAAGCGTGTAACGCATCAAGATCATCACGTAACTGGCCCACCACACGCGACACCAGGTGCATCACATGACTGTAGCGATCGACCTTGAGTAAATCGGCCACGTGACGCGTACCTGCAGTGGCAATGCGCGCCACGTCGTTCCGTGCGAGATCGACCAACATCATGTGCTCTGCGTTTTCTTTTTTGTCGCTGCGCAGTTCGAGTTCAATACGGCTGTCTAGGTCGAAATCAATCTCACCGTTCGCCCGTTTGCCACGCCGACGGGTCCCGGCGATAGGGTATATTTCTACTTGATTGGTTTCTGTTTCGTACTTCAGAGCACTCTCTGGTGAGGCACCGAACAAGGTAAACAGCTCGTCCTGCATGTAAAACATGTAAGGGCTAGGGTTGCTCTCTTTGAGCGCTTTGTAGGCCGCCAATGGCGAGGGACAAGGCAATGTAAAGCGGCGTGATGGCACCACCTGGAAGATATCACCTTTAACAACGTATTCTTTCAGATCGCGCACAATCTGGCAGAAGTCGGTGTCTGAGACGCTGGCATCTACGTCGACCCGAGCCAGTTTTTGAGCTTGAGGTAACGTCTTTGGAGATACGCACTGCGCGCTGATATCCGCTATCCGGGCGTCCAAGCGGTCTTTTTCTGCGTGATTGCCGTTGAAGAGTGTCGCTTGCAACTGACAGTTTTCGCTCTGGTGATCAACCACCAGCAAGGTCTCTGCGACGTAAAAGACATAGTCTGGACACTGGTTATTGCTCTCTGCCTGACCCAAAGGTTCAAAGTTTGCCACCATATCGTAGGCAAACAAACCGGCCAGAAACAGGGCATATTTATCATGATCCGCCAGATCAAAACTGTGCTGGATCAGACGCAGCGCATCAAAAGAAGAGGCTTCACGCAGACGTGAATCTTCGTCCAGTGTGTCACAGGGCGCCTCAAACGTCAGGGTTAACGCATGCCCATCGAAATGAGCGGCGACATCATCGCGGACATTGTGAGTTAAGTGGGCCAGCAAGTTACGGCCATTGCCTGTGAGTGCGGTCAGGGACACCTGATGGCCGCGACAAACGATGCGGACCGCAGAATCCACCAGTAGCAAACTTTTGAGGTTTTGTTTGGAGTCAATTTCTGCGGATTCGAGCAACAGGCTGTCGGTTTTATTTTCACACAGAGTGTGAAACAAACGGGTTGGATCCTGCGCATAAGGTACAGCAGTATAAATGACTTCAATGTTACCCAGTTTTTTGATTTCTATGGCCTTGTTCACAAGACATCCCTCATCATTTTGTATCTTCCTGTCGTACATACTCGCACAATGCGTGGCGTGACCCAATCTGCTTTTCTTGTTTTCGGTGGTGAAATAAACAATGGGTGATGAGCAATACGACAAAATAAAAAAGCCCGCTTTGGCGCGGGCTTAGTGACAATATTCGACTGAATTAAAAGTACACGTTAGCCCACCAAGAACTTGTCCAGGTGCGCCACCAGTTCAGCTCAGCGGATGCTTGAGCATCAACCGACACTTTGTCGTTCTGGTTCTGGTTAAATTCTTGTAACATGGGGGCTCCACATCAGGGTGTTTGTATTTGTGTACTAGTTAACTAGTGCGAGAGAGAAAAGTCAAGCCCGAAAAAGCGAAAAAACAGAAATATGAGAATAGATTTACACAGCCATACGACTGCATCGGATGGACGACTGACACCACAAGCTTTGATTGACAGAGCATTGGGCTTTGACATTGACGTGTTGGCCATCACAGATCACGATACGATTGACGGTCTGGCGCCGGCCAGACACTACATTGAAAGTGAGCAACTGCCCATTCAACTGGTGAACGGCATTGAGATTTCCACTGTATGGCAGAACAAAGATATTCATATCGTTGGGTTAAACATCGACCCGCAATCGCCAGCACTGACGGCGCTCATTGAGCAGCAAAAGCAACATCGTCAGGGGCGCGCAGAGCTGATCGCCAGTCGGTTGAGTAAGGCGACACGCGATGGAGTGCTGGAGGAAGTTCAGCAGATTGCCGGTGATGCTCCGATCACTCGCGCGCACTTTGCTGCCTGGCTGGTGGAAAATGGTTACGCAAAAACCATGCAGCAAGTGTTTAAAAAGTACCTTACCCGCAACAATCCGGGTTATGTGCCGCCGAACTGGTGCTCTATGGCCGAAGCCGTGGCCGCGATTCATGCGGCGGGTGGTCAGGCGGTATTGGCGCATCCGGGGCGGTATGATTTGACCGCCAAATGGATTAAGCGCCTGCTCGCGGCATTCGTTGACGCCGAAGGGGACGCGATGGAGGTAGCTCAGCCGCAACAAGCTCAGCAAGAGCGACGAAACTTGGCTGACTATGCCATGCAACACAACTTGTTGGCTTCACAAGGCAGCGATTTTCATTATCCCTCGCCTTGGATGGAGCTTGGCCGAAACCTTTGGTTACCCTCCGGCGTTGAACCCGTCTGGAAAGACTGGAACCTGACGCGTCAAACAGCATAATCGCTTATGGCTTCAAAAATTTGGTATGCTAATCACCCAGCGGCTGTCTTTCTAAACCACCACGGTAGGAGTCTAGCGCGACTTTGAGTCGACGTAATTTGTCTCTCGAACGTCGTTTGTGATTGACCGCCAACGCCATTGAAAGCACATCAACTAAAGCTAACATCGCATAACGAGAGGCAGAGGGTTTATAAATGAAATCTGTCTCTTGATGTTCAATCGGTAACATCAGATCTGCATGCTCCGTGAGCGGCGTATTTTTGGGCGTGATAACGATGACTTTCACGCCGTATTGTTTCGCCAGCTGTGCGGTTTCTACGATGGCGGGTGTATAACCGGTTGCCGACATCATTACCAACACATCGTTCGCATCTGCTGTGGCGGCAATCATCCGCGAGAGCAGGCCGTCATTGTAGGCCACTACGGGGTATCCTAAACGGAACAGGCGATGCTGCATCTCTTGCGCAGCAATTGTTGAGCCGCCTCCCATGCCTACTGTGATCACCTGTCTTGCGTTGTGAAGCCAGTTCACGGCAGTGTCGATATCTTCTTCAATAATCAGGCTACGGTTAATGTCGAGCGTTTGTTTGATCGATTCATAGATGCCTTGGTAACCACTTTGATCGGGTGGCTCAAGGATAAAGCGCTGACCAACCGTTAATGTCTGCGCCAGTTTGATCTTCATATCACGCACATTTTTACAGCCAATGGCTTTGGCAAATCGGGTGATCGTTGCTTCGCTCACCTCCGCGCTTTCTGCCAATTGGGTAATGCTGGCATTCGCAGCGGTTTGGATATCGTCCATGATCAATTTCGCGACCTTTTTTTCGGCCTCGCGCAGCGCACTAAAACGTTCAGTGATTTGAGAAATAATATCGATGTCTAAACTCAAGCTGTGTTCCTATTTTGACATGGAGGCTATCTTGCCGCCTCCATTGATTGGGCATGAAGTATAACGAAAAGCCTCGCTAAGCTCATTATCAGAAGCGGGTTTTCACCCAATGAGTGACCTGATACTCGTCATCACACACGGCGACCGCTCGCCACTTATCAAAGGTTAAGCATGGGTGAGAGGTGGAGAACGCGATCATATCACCCACTTGCAGTTCGCTGCTTTCGTCCACTTCGATGAACGCGTGTTGATCCATCACTGCCGTGGTTATTGCACTATCAATTGAGATGGACTCGCCATCGCGGTAGGCGCGCTGAGGTGTTGGTAAACCGGCATCAAAGGCAACATCGCGTTTGCCAAAACCCGCGACTAACTTGGTGGGCTCAGGACGAGAAATCACGTATGCCCAAAGCTCTAGTGCCGATTCCAGATCACCGCCTAAATCACACGCCGCACCTTGGTTGTTTTCAGCTCGCTGCATGACTTTGTTTTGTGCATCCAGATAGATGCCCGTGTCATGAATTGCGTAACATCCTGGGCGAATGATGGCGTCAAACTCTTCTAGGTTGGCAAAGCATTCTGAGACCACATCATACCAAGCTGAGCCCGCTCCGGTGACCATAGGTTTGGCGTCAATCAGCTTATCGCTGTGCAGTTGTGCTGCGAGTTTTAATGCCGTGTTGAGAAAGTCACGAATGTCTTGTTCTGCATTTTCGCTGTGAATAACGCCCTCATAAACTTCAATGCCTTTTAACACCAGATGAGGCTGCTGGTGGATAAGCGTGGCCAATTCGACAGCTTCTTGCTTGCTTCGACAACCGCAGCGGCCACCTTTGACACCCAACTCAATCAATACATTCAGGGACAATTGGTGCTCGGAAAAGAGGCGTTCCAATGCTTCGACATTACGACTGGAATCGACACAACAGTAAAAGGTGGGTCCATGGGCTTCGATCAAGCGGGCGATCAAGGTCATATTGGCCCGGCCAACCAATTGATTTGCCATGATGATGTTGCGCGCGCCCGCCAATGCCGCGATTTCTGCCTGAGCAGGTGTGGCGACCGTAATGCCCCAGGCACCGTGATCCAGTTGTTGTCGGAAAAACGCGGGTGTCATGGTGGTTTTACCGTGTGGAGACAGCTTCACGTTGTGTTGTTCGGCGAATCGTTGCATCCAATCAAGATTGTTGCGGAGTGAAGACGATTTGATCACCGCGGCTGGCAGAGAGATTTGTTCGTGGATCAGACTGTATGGCCCTTCAACATTATCAGTTACAGGTTGCGCTTTTTCTCCGTACCCTGGCGTAATAACACACTCTTTGTGATAGTTTTTATCACACTTTTGATGATTGTTTTTCATGGTGTACCTACTTCTAACACAGTTTAAGTTGTTGATATTAGATGGTTATCTTCAGTTAGATTAAATAAAATGTTAGAAACTATCAAACTAATTGGTTTTTTTTGTGTGTTTCTTCACTGTTTAAGTTTTAAGAATTATTAAGATGAAATCATGTAAACGACAGACGAAGAGAGTGAAGAATGTTGTTCGATACCATTATCAAAAGCGCACAGGTATTTGACGGTATGGGCGCAGCACCATTTGTCGCTGATGTGGCTATTCGTCAGGATCGTATTGCGCAAATCGGTCAGTTGGGTGAGGTTGCCGCAAAGACGGTGATCTGTGGTGATGGCCTTGCATTGGCGCCGGGGTTTATTGATGTGCACACGCACGACGACACCAATGTGATTCGTTATCCCGATTGCCTGCCGAAAATCAGTCAAGGTGTTACTACGGTTATCGTCGGAAATTGTGGTATCAGCGCAAGCCCGGCCGTGTTAAATGGCAATCCACCAGATCCAATGAACTTATTGGGTAAACGCGAAGATTTTAAGTATCCGACATTTAATGATTACGCCAAAGCGGTTCACTTGGCTCAGCCCGCCGTCAACGTGGCCGCATTGGTGGGGCACACCACATTACGTAATAACGTCATGGGGGATTTGCAACGGACGGCAACGGATGAAGAAATTGCCCAGATGCGCCAAGCCCTGGCGCAAGCAATGGATGAAGGGGCGTTGGGGTTAAGTTCCGGTCTCGCTTACGCCAGCGCGAAACAAGCCAATGCTGAGGAAGTCATGCGTTTGGCAGAAGTTTTAGGTCATCACGGCGGTATTTACACCACCCACATGCGCACCGAGTTTGAAGAGATCATCAGTGCAATGGAAGAAGCCTTTGAGACCGGTCAATATGCCAAAGTGCCAGTGGTGATTTCTCATCTGAAATGCGCTGGCGCCGGGAATTGGGGACGTACCGTAGAAGTGTTGGATCTCATGGATACCGTGTCTCGCCATCAGGATGTCTCTTGTGATTGTTACCCCTATTCAGCCAGCTCTTCAACGCTGGATTTAAAACAAGTCACGGATGAGATAGATATTTTCATAACGTGGTCGGACAGCAAGCCTGAACATGCTGGCAAGATGCTCAAAGATATTGCCGAAGAGATGCAATTGCCGTTAATGGACGCGGCGAAAGCGTTGCAACCTGCTGGCGCGGTGTATCACTGTATGGATGAAAATGATGTGAAGCGCGTGCTCAAGTACAAACTCACCATGGTGGGCTCGGATGGCTTACCAAACGATCCGCATCCACATCCTCGTCTGTGGGGGACGTTTCCCAAAATTCTGGGCCACTACTGTCGAGAAGAGCGATTGTTCTCACTTGCAGAAGCGATTTATAAGATGACAGGTATGTCGGCAACTCGTTATCAACTAAAAGATCGGGGCGTAATAAAAGTAGGTGCTTACGCAGACTTGGTTTTATTTAACCCAAATACAATTCAAGATACCGCGACTTTTGAAAATCCAATTTCTGTCGCGCAAGGTATTGAATCTGTATTTGTAAATGGTGAACTGTCTTATTCTAAAGGACACGTCGCTGAAAATAGAAGTGGAGTATTTATATATAGAAACAATACTCGAAAATGACGATTTTAATAAATTTATTTAATAGGTGAAAATTTATTTCTGGAGAATATTATGTCAATTAAACGTTATGGTGTAGAAGGCGGCGTTGGTACTGGCGGACAGCATCTACCATTTGCACGTGCCACTGAAGCGGGTGGTTTTTTATATGTGTCAGGTCAAACTCCCATGACTGATGGCGAAGTTGTTGAAGGCGGCATTGTTGACCAGTCTCGTTTAGCGATTCAAAACTGTGTCGACATCATGGAAGAAGCGGGTTACACGCTCGCTGATGTTGTGCACGTCAAAGTGGTACTGACGGACTCACGTTATTTCCAATCTTTCAACAAAGTATTTAAAGAATTCTTTGGTGAGCACCCACCTGCACGTATTTGCATGGTGTGTGATCTGGTGG
>NZ_WXWP01000334.1:0-22513 GCF_009904765.1 Vibrio sp. V39_P1S14PM300 | reverse complement strand
CATTAAATGTTGTTATCGATATATAAATTAATAGATTTTTAAAGCCGTTTATATATTCGTGTAGAAGATAAATATAAAAGTCGACGCGTATAAAGCGACAAGATGTGAAGTTAAAAATCACAGCTTGAGGTGTTCTTTTGCTCAAATTTTGACTGGGACTTGTCTAGCCAATTCACCGCGCAGATTGATAACAAAAATTACGCAGGTAAAGCATGCCGTTTTCAAAACAAAACATTGAACAACTTGTGGTTCCGATTGCGTCTGATGCCGTGTGCGGACGCTATCTCAAGCTTGATAAGAGTGCGTTTCGTCCACTGAGAAATGAATTCAATATGGCACAAACGGCTTTGCGTAAATTGAGCCAGAACCCCAGTGAAGATGAGCTTGAAGATCTGCAAAAAGCATGTCTGGCGAGCTGGCAAACCTTGGCTGAGAGTTTGTTGAATCAGTTTGAGACCACCACACGTGATATTGAGTTGATCGCCTGGTTTATTGCCGCACAAATCTTACTGGATTCGTCGCTAAACAGCGCTGCCAACGTGTTGCAATGGCTGGCCGAGTTGGCAGAGCAACACTGGGCTTCGCTTCACCCGGTGTTGCCTGAAGAGAAACTCAAATCGACTGAGCCAGATCAGCAACAGCGTGAGCAGGCCGATGCCAAAGTGAAAGCTTTTTTCCAGCTCAACGGCGACAGCGAAGAAAGTTCGATTGTGTACGCGCCCTTATTGCAACAAGTGTTGGTGGGCAATGTTTCGTTTTACGACTATCAAAGCGCAGAGCGCAAAGGCGAAGTCAAGCAGCTTAAAGCTCAGGTGTCCGCCATGGCGTTGCAGCAACGAGCGGAAATACAGGAGCGGATGGACAACACCGTGCGCTGTATTGAACAGGTTGAGCGTCTCGCTTCGGTGGTCAGCCAGCACACCCAAAATGTGGGCGTGAGCGCGGCTAACTTTGGGTTCGTCAAAGCGCTGTTTCAGCGTCTGGAGCACGCTCTCCATCAACTGACCGGGGTGAAACCGACGCCAAAAACGACGTCTGAGCCGACGGCCGTGACCTCAGAACAGCCTGAAAACAGAGTGCCGAGTGGGGCTGATGATGGCTTAACGCCTTACCAAGCCGCACAAAGTTATGTTGTTTCCGGCGCCCCGCTGAGTCTCAGTGCCGGCAACCTCGCTCAGATCGCCACCACCAATAATATGAACCGCGACCTGGCATTTCATCTTCTGCGCGAAGTCTCCGATTACTTTCGCCAGAGCGAGCCGCACAGCCCGGTGTCTTTCCTGCTTGAGAAAGCGATCCGTTGGGGGTATTTGCCTCTGCCGGAATTGTTGCAGGAGATGATGGCGGAGCAGGGCGGTGACACGTTAAGCAAAATTTTTAATGCCGCCGGGCTGAATCATCTCGACCAGGTCACGTTACCGGATGTAGAGATGCCAGCCGTCGACATTGAAAACACTTCAGTACCCGAAAAGGCTCCTCCCGTTACTGAGTCGATGAGTATTGAAGAGCATGTATCACAGACTTCCACTGCTGATACTCAATCACAACAACAACAAAGTGAAAGTCACGAACCTGCGGGCTCGACAGCCCTGCGTTGGTAAGTGCACATCCTACTTATAAGGAAGAACAAATATGGCAAGTATTTACATGCGTATTGATGGCGTTGACGTAAAAGGTGGCGCAACGGTTGAAGGTCTGGAAGGTAACGGCTGGTTCGCTATCTCTTCATACTCTTGGGGCGGCGTTCGCAACGTAGCAATGGATATCGGCAACGGTAACAACGCGGATTCGGGCATGGTCGCAATGAGCGAAGTGAACATGTCTAAACAGGTGGATGGCGCGTCTGAAGATCTGCTGTCTTTCCTGTTTAACCCGGGCAAAGAAGGCAAAACGGTGGAGATCGCATTCACCAAGCCAGAATCAGACGGTTCAGGTGCAAAGCTTTACTTCCAGGTGAAACTGACCAATGCACGTCTGGTTTCTTACAACGTGAGTGGCAGTGACGGTACTCAGCCTTACGAGAGCATCTCTCTGTCTTACGTTGAGATTTCTCAGAAACACAACTACGAGCTGGAAGGCGGTGAGATCAAAGATGGCGGCATCGTGACTTACAACCTGCCACAAGGCAAGTTGCTGTCAGGCTCTAAATAATATTCGCCGAAGCTCCATCTCAGATGGAGCTTCTTCCCCGATGCAAATTCTTAACTAGGACACCGTTATGGCATTGAATTCACAACATAAACGCGTCAGTAAAAACCGCGTCAGCATTACTTACGATGTTGAGACGAATGGCGCAGTCGAGACTAAAGAGCTGCCGTTCGTGGTCGGCGTGATCGGTGACTTCTCCGGCCACAAACCAGAATCGGAAAAAGTGGATCTTGAAGAGCGTGAGTTTACCGGTATCGACAAAGACAATTTTGATACCGTGATGGGCACCATCCACCCACGTCTTTCTTACAAAGTTGATAACAAACTGGCTAACGATGACAGCCAGTTTGAAGTGAATTTGAGCTTCCGCTCGATGAAAGATTTCCACCCGGAGAATCTGGTTGAACAGATTGATCCGCTGAAACAACTGGTTGAAACACGTAACCAACTGAAAGTACTGTTGAGCAAAGCGGATCGTTCGCGTGATCTGGAGCGTTTGCTGAAGGAAGTGCTGCAAAGTGCGGATGCCATCCAAGGGCTTGCGCAGGAACTGGGTCTGGAAAAAGAGGGAGCGGAATAATGTCTGTTGAACAACAAACCGCCACACAGGGCACGGCGGAAGCTGAAACGTCACTGAGTTTTCTGGATCGGGCGATCTCAGCCACGGCGCAAACGCCGGTGGACACCACCAAAGAACTGCTGAGCATTCTGACGTCGCAGGTGATGGAAGGCACAGTGACCTGGGATAAAAACCTCACTCTGACGATTGAAAAAGCCATCAACGCGCTGGATGCAAAGATCTCAGAGCAGCTTTCTTCAGTGATGCAAAACAACGACTTTCAGAAACTGGAAGGTACCTGGTTGGGTCTGCAGAAACTGGTAAAGAACAGCGAACTCGGTCCGGATCTGAAGATCAAGCTGGCCGATTACACCAAAGACGAGCTGTTGGAGCAGTTCGAAGACGCGCCAGCGATCGATCGCAGCCGCTTTTTCACTATGGTGTATCAGGAGGAGTTCGGCACTGCGGGCGGGCAACCATACGGTGCACTGCTGGGTGACTACGAGTTTGGCTACGGTGACGAAGATGTGGCGCTGCTACGTTACATGGGCGAGGTGGCGTCTGCTTCTCATGCGCCATTCATTGCCGCGGCGAATGCCAGCATGTTCGATTTTAACTCGTTTGCCACGTTTGCCGACGGAAAACCCGTTGCGGCGGGTTTCGACTCCCCGGCTTACGCCAGCTGGAATGCTTTCCGCGCCAGTGATGACTCGCGCTATGTCGCATTGACGCTGCCAAAAACCATGGCTCGCCTGCCGTACGGTGCAGCGACGGTGCCAGTGAAATCGTTCGACTTTGAAGAGCTGAAAACCCGTGAAAATGGCCAGCAAATCGTCACATCAGACAGCGACTTTGTCTGGAGCAATGCGGCGTATGACTTCGGTCTGCTGCTGACTCAGGCTTACACCCATTACGGCTGGTGTACCGCGATTCGCGGCACGGAAAACGGCGGTAAAGTCGAAAATCTGCCGAACTTCACCTACTACTCCGACGCGGGTGATTTGCTGCAGCAGTGTCCGACACAGGTCAACCTGACCGATGAGCGTGAGAAAGAGCTCAGCGATCTCGGCTTCTTGCCGCTGGTGCACTACAAAAACACCAACTATGCAGTGTTCATGGGCGCACAGACCACACAGAAACCGAAGACATACGCCGACGCCGATGCGACGGCGAATGCGGCGATTTCTGCCCGTCTGCCATACACCATGGCCAGCAGCCGTATCGCTCAATACCTCAAAGTGATGGGGCGTGATCGTATTGGCTCAAACCTGGATCCAAACGATGTTGAGAAAGATCTCAACACCTGGATTCATCAATACGTGAACCCGAATGCCATTGGCAATGAAGCCAAAGCGCGTCATCCGCTGGTGGAAGCCAAGGTCACGGTGGAAGAGCAGGCCGGCCGTCCGGGAGCCTACTCGGCAGTGGCTTACCTGCGTCCATGGCTACAAATGGAAGAGCTGACTACCTCATTGCGTATGGTAGCCAACATTCCGGGTTAATCCGATTCGGAGGCTACCCCGCCTCCGAATGTTTTAAATTGAGCAGTCGATGAAAACACACCCTCAGAACACAGCGATTCCACCGTTGCTTGCGAACCTGGCCTGGCAGGAACTGATGACGTGTGCCAGAAATGATTCGACTGCTCAATTCAAAGCACGTCTGATCGCGCTAATCGCCCAACTGGACAGCGCGATCAGTGAGCAGTTATCCGCCGTAATCCAAGCGCCGCAGTTTAAGCAGCTTGAAGCGTCGTGGCAGGGATTAACGTCACTGACCTCGCTGCCGGTGTCGCAGCGACGGGTCAAACTCAAACTGCTGGATTTAAGCTGGGATCGGGTTTCAAACGATCTCAATTATTCGTTCGATCTTAAGCAGAGCGCTCTGTACAAAAAACTGTATGCCAACGAGTTTGATACTGCAGGGGGCACGCCTTTTGGTTTGGTGATGGTCGATCACCAGGTAACGTCAGATTATGGCGATGAGCTGGGCTATGACGATTTGTACACGCTGCAACTGTTGTCAGAGCTGGGAGAGCTGGCCTTATGTCCGATGGTCATGGGTGTGGATGAAGACTTTTTTGGTGACGATCAAAGCCGCCAGTTGCACGACAGTGCCAGAGCCGAACGCATCCTCAACAGTCGTGATTTTACCTCATGGCAATTGCTGCGCGACAAACCATCGGCACGCTTTCTTTACCTGGTGTTACCGGAATATTTGCAGCGACCACCTTATCAGCAGTACCCCGCAGGTTTTCTGTTTAATGAGCCTCAGGGCAAAGAGCATGCGCTGTGGGGCAACAGCGCCTACCTGCTGACCAGCAACGTGATCCGGGAGTTTGATCGCATCAGCTGGTTTGGCTTTCTGCGCTCGTACGATGAATTCGCGTCGTATGGCGCCATCGTAGCGGGGGCAGAATCGGTGCAGGCCAAAGTTGACCTCTACAGCGAAGAAGACGGGTTTTGGGCGAATCAGGGATTTGTGCCGCTGACCAGCCTGTACCTGAGTGGTCACAAGGGTTTTTTCAGCAATCAGTCGGTGAGGCGCGCGCCAGACGATGCTGCGCGTCAGCTTGGTATGTTGCAAACCAACCTGATGGCGTGTCGGTTTGGCCACTATATCAAGGCTCAGATACGTGACCAGATCGGCCGTTATGACAGTGCGGAAGATTGCAAGCGCAGCCTGGAGCGTTGGTTGCAGAACTACATCAGTGAAGTGGATTACGGTGAAGACTCGATCATGGCGCGTTATCCGCTCAAGTCCTGTCAGGTACGCATTGAAGAACTGCCACAGGATCGCACCCGTTATCGCTGCGACATCATGCTTCAGCCGCAATATCAGTACGAAATGATGGATGCCCAGGTGGTTCTGACCACCTCGGTGTCTGGTCTGGAGATCGGAGAGAACGCATGAGCATGATGGCCAAATTAACACAGACCTGGAACGACGACATCGACAGTGTGCGCGATGCGATTGTCGACAACGTCTGCACCTTGATTTCCAGCCGGGCACCGATCTGGCCCACGGATCACAATGGCGCTGAAGGTACCATTACCAATCTGGGTATGCGCAATCTGGCACGTTCTCAGAGCAAATCCAACAGCGATGTGATTGTGGCCGAAATTGCCAGCCTGATCCGCCTGTACGAACCGCGTCTCAGCCAGGTTGAGATTGAAGTTCAGGAGATTAAATCGGCTCAGAACCAATTGTGTTTCCGCCTTTCGGCGGTGGTGCATTCTGAGCTGGGTGAAGAAGCGATTGTGCTGGATTCATTTTTGGATCTCAGCAGTAACAAATTAGATGTAAGGAAATCGAATCTTGTCTGATTCTCTGCTCTCGTATTTTGAACAGGAACTGCGCTTCATCCGTGATGAGGCCACTCAGTTTTCCGCGCGCCATCCGGGCGCGGCGCGTGCGATCGGGATCCGCAAAGACAGCATCGATGATCCACAAATCGCCCGTCTGGTGGAAAGTGTCGCATTGCTCAACGGGCGTTTGCAGCAGCGGTTAGATGATTCGTTCCCGGAGCTGACCGAAAGTCTGGTCAGTTTATTGTTTCCGCATTATCTGCGTCCGGTGCCGTCTTACACTGTGATGGATTTCGATATTGCGCCGGACGCCAGCGCGGTGCATCGCGTTCCGGCAGGCACAGAGTTTGAACTGGCCGACGAGCAGGGCAACAGCGCAATATTTCGCTCGACCCAAAACGTGGAGTTGCTGCCGGTATCCATTCGCAGTGCTGAAGTGGCATTTGCCCCGTTTGAACTGAACAAACCGCTCGGTGCCGAGAACGCCAAGGCGATGATTGAACTGACCATCGCGGCCACAGACGAGGGCTTTGACTTGTCGGCACTAGATATTACAACTCTGAGCCTGCACCTCAAAGGGGACAGCCATTTCGTCCTGCGTTTGTATGATCTGCTCTCGCACGGTACGGCTCAGGTACGGATCTGTGACCATCAGACCAGTGTGGACCTTGGAGCGAAAGCACTGCGTCCGGTGGGCTTTGACGCCGAAGACACGGTTCTTCCGTATCAGGCGGCCAGCTTTGGTGGGTTTAAGCTCCTGACCGAATTTTTCATGTTTCCTGAACGTTTTCATGGTTTTCGTCTGGATGTGCGAGACGCCTTGCCACGCATAACAGGCAGCGAATTCCGGGTTCAGGTTTTCGTCGAAGAGCTGAGTGTTGAGTTGTCCCGGACGTTAAACGCGCAGCATTTCTCACTGTTTTCGACACCTCTGGTGAACTTGCATCGGCAAGAATCCGAGCCGATGCCGATCGATTTTTTTCACAAGCAATACCCCATTCATCTCGATGCCAGTCAGGGGAAAGCGTTGGAACTGTTCTCTGTGGATCAGGTGTTGGATGTGACCAGTGGTGACCCCGTCTGTGTGCCGCAGATATACAGCGAAAAATTTGACCGGGCTGACACCGGGTTACGCTGGCAACTGGTGCAGAACATTCATGAACGTGGTGTGCTCGACAGCAGCCTCAAAGTCGCGGATCCGCAGCATCATCACGCCACAGGCTCACCGCGTGTGTGGCAGGTCAGCGCCACCGCGACGGATGGCGTGCGCGCCGGTTCGCTGCCTGTGAACAGTCACGTGACCTGCCGTGAGTCACTGACTATTCCAGCGCGTATGCAATTGCTGCGTCGCCCGTCGTTGCCGGTCAGAAGCCGCGATGCCAACAAAAATGTGTGGGCGTTATTGTGTCACCTGCATTTTAACTATCACGCGATACTCGGCACCGACAACCCGACGGAGACACTGAAAAACGTGTTTGATCTCTACAACCATAACCAGAGTGCGCAAAACCATCTGTACATCGACTCAGTCCAGAAGATCGAACAAGAGCAGGTCGTTGCGCCGATCCGGGTGTCGGGGAAAACCTGTTTTGCTTACGGGACCAAGATCACCGTGACTCTCGCGCCGGCCAATGTGAACGGTGGCATCGCGTTATTCAGTCACTTGCTGGATCATTTTTTCGCCTACTTTGCCGGATTTAACAGTTTTACGCAGGTGGATATCTGTCTTGAAGGTCAGGACGGGGTATTTATGGCCTTTCCGAGGAGAACCGGATGCAAGAATCTGCTGTAAATCGTCTGCTGAGCGGCCAGTTTAACGTCGCGTTGGAAAAAGCCTGGCAGGTATTTAAGCATCAGGCGCAGTTGGCGGGACGTCGTCCGCAAGTGCGCTTCAGTGCGGAGTGGCTACCGGCCTACTACCACAGTGAAGTCACGGCAGTGGATGTTGATGCGCCATCGGGCTACATCCTGAAAACTTCGTTGCCGGCGCTATCAGGCAGTCAGAGTACCATGCCTCGCGCACTGTTTAAGGAGGCGCTCAGCGCGCACTTTGACCTGGGTGAGCAGGCGCCGCTGGACTTTTTTGACACCTTTAATAACCGCTATTTCCGCCTCTATTGTCAGGTGCAGACGAAACACGACTTGACCGCTCAAATCGAGGAAGCGTCATTTCGCTGGAATCAGCATCGTCTGTCGATCACCGCCATGTTGGCGAATCTGGCCGGACAAAGTGGGGATGACGCGCCAATCCCGGTCAGTCATCTGATTCAATACACCGGCTTGCTGGGGATGAAGCTGACGTGCCCGCTGACACTCAAAGCGCTGCTGGAAGACTACTTTGCAGCCGAGTTTGCCATTGAACGCAGTGAACTGGAGTACTTGCCACTGACGCCATGCTCTCTGACACAGATTGGCGGCGCGGGGCAAAATCGTCAGCTCGGTATGGGGGCGCTGGTGGGCAAAACCACGCTGATGGCCGGACAGAAACTGAACATCAAAATCTGCCCCAAGGATTACAACCATTATCTGGCGATACGTCACGACAAGGCCATGATTCGGGCGTTGGACCATCTGGTGCGCAGCTACATGGGCGTCAACACCAAATACGCGTTGTACATGAAAGTAAATAGCCAGTATTTGCCGCGAGTACGGCTGTCTTCACACAGTGACAGCGCGCTGCGCATTGGCCAGTCGGCCTGGATGAACAATCAAACCAATCGCCGGCAATTTGTCGAAATGCCGCTGACCTTAAGTTAGGAAAGACCATGATCAATATTGAACTACAAAGCCTGGTCAAAAGGCTGACCCCAGAGCTCAAAAGCGCCCTTGAGGCTGCGGCGGGTGAGTGTGTCAGTCGCGGCCATTTCGCCATTGAACCGCAACACTGGTTTTTGCCGCTGTTGCAACAAGCGAAAGGCTGGGAAAGTGCTCTGGTACAAGCGTCGCTTGCCAAAGAGCCGCTGCTTGAAGGGCTCAGCGATCATCTGTCCGGATTGCCACGTGGCAATGATGCCTCGCCATCGTTATCTCCCCAACTGGTCGAGTTGTTGAAAGACGCTTGGATGATTGCGTCACTCAACCAGCAACAACTGAGCGTGAATGAGTTTCATCTGCTGATGGTCCTGAAGCAGCGTCTCGATCAGGGTGTGTATAACGGCTTGCTTAGCCAGTGGGTCGCCATGTTGTCGTCAGAATGGCTGCGCAGCCAGTCGCTGGCCATCAGTGTGCCGGGTGAGCGTTCAATCGATAGTGCGATACCAGCTCAGGGAGAGGCGGCGACCCCGGCACTGGACAAATATTCGCAGAACCTGACACAAGCTGCGCGCGATGGCCGCCTCGATCCAATTTCTGGACGCGGCGATGAAATCCGCAAAGCGATTGATATTTTGTGCCGCCGCCGTCAGAACAGCCCAATTCTGGTCGGTGACCCAGGGGTCGGTAAAACCGCGATTGTTGAAGGTCTGGCCCAGCAAATAGTGGAGGGGAATGTCCCGCCAGCGCTGGCGAACGTGGAATTGCGGAGTCTGGATTTGTCGCTGCTTCAGGCGGGCGCCAGCATTAAAGGCGAATTTGAAAACCGCCTCAAAGACGTAATTAACGAGATCAAGCAGTCCCGCACGCCGATCATCATGTTCATTGATGAAGCGCATACCTTGATTGGGGCCGGGGGCGCCGCCGGACAAAACGATGCGGCCAACATCCTCAAACCAGCGCTTGCGCGTGGTGAGTTCCGTTCACTGGCCGCAACGACCTGGGCGGAATACAAACAGTATTTTGAATCGGACGCCGCACTGACCCGCCGTTTTCAGGTGGTGGCGGTTGGTGAGCCGAGTGAAGAAGACGCAGTACATATGCTGCGCGGTGTGAAAAAGAGTCTGGAGCAACACCACAACGTTAAAGTGATGCAGGAAGCGATCGATGCAGCAGTATCGCTGTCGGTACGCTACCTGCCGGAGCGCAAACTGCCAGACAAAGCCATCAGTCTGCTGGATACCGCATGTTCACGTATTGGCCTGAGCCAGAGCGCCACCCCGCGTCAGATGGAATCCATCGCAGAACAAATTCGTTATGCCGACAACGAAATCGACACTCTAAGCCATGAAGCGGCGCTGTGGTCGATTGAACATCCACGCCTGGATGAGGCGCGCCAACGTCGTGAAGTGCTGGCTGCTCAGTATCAGGAGATTGAAGGTCGCTGGCAGCAGGAAACGCAACTGGTAGAGACGATTTTGGCGTTGCAAACCCGGCTGGATGAGCAATTTCTGGCGGGAGAGGATCTGAATACCGCCGCTGAGCGAGCGCAACTGGCGGAAAATATGGCGCAACTGCGCGACATACAGGGTGAACAGCCGCTGGTGTTACCTCAGGCGACACAGCAGACCATCGCGGAAGTGGTGGCGCTGTGGACCGGCATCCCGGTGGGCAACATGCTGAGTGCGGAAGTGAAACGCCTGATGCATCTTGAGTCACACATTGGTGAGCGCGTGATTGGTCAGGTAACGCCGATTGCAGAAATCTCTCAAGCGATTCGCATGGCGCGCGCCGGACTGACGGATCCGCGTAAACCGGTCGGTGTATTTCTGATGTGTGGCCCGAGCGGGGTCGGAAAAACCGAAACAGCTCTCGCGCTGACCGACCTTTTGTACGGCGGGGAACGCAATATCACCACCATCAATATGACCGAATTCAAAGAAGAGCACAAAGTCTCGATGCTGCTGGGATCACCCGCTGGTTACGTCGGCTATGGCAAAGGCGGGGTGCTGACCGAAGCTGTCCGCAAAAACCCGTATTCCGTATTGCTGCTGGATGAAATGGAAAAAGCCCATCCGGGCGTGCACGACATTTTCTACCAGATCTTCGACAAAGGCTCTATTTCGGACAGCGAAGGCCGTGAAATAGATTTCCGTAACACCATCATCATCATGACGTCGAACGCGGCGGACAGTGCGGTGGTGAATGCCTGCGTAAACGGCCGTCCTTCGATTCCGCAACTGACCCAGGCAATCTTTCCCGAGTTGCAGCAATTCTTCAAACCTGCGTTTTTGGGCCGTGCGACCATTGTACCGTACTTCCCACTCAATGATGAGGAGATGGCGCAAATCGCGACCTTGTCACTCAAGCGGATCCGCAAACGGGTTGCTGAGCATTACGGCGCCCGTTTTGACTATCAGCCGGAGGTCGTTGAGCAGTTGGTTGCCATGAACCAGTCTCCGGAAACTGGTGCTCGTGCGGTGGAGCAATTGATCAACCGACAACTGATGCCGGAGCTGGCCAACCAATGCATTGTTCGCATGAGTGAAAACAAGCCCGTTCAGGCCGTCTTGGTTACGGTGGAAGAGGGCCGTTTCGAGATTCACATTGACTGACGGAGTGTGGATGGCGAGCCATCCGCATCAGCAAACACAACTCCAATACAAACAATAACCAGAATACCAATTGCTGCCACCGCCGACCTTAAGTGTCCGGCTCATTGAGCAGCACAAACGACAGGTATAAAGGACATGACGCACGCGGTTTTTTCGCCAACACAACTGGAGTGGATCCGCCAACATCTCAAGGTGGCGGTCATTCATGGCGGGGACAAGTCCCACACCAGCGGTTTTATTTTTGAAAACCTCAGCCCGCGCTCGAGTAAAACCTACGCCGCGGTGGCGCACGATATCGCCTGTGCACTGATGGAGTCCGGTTTTCAACACGTCGAGGTGTTGGCTGAAGACATCGAGTTGGCGCAGCAGTTGCGGGAAAAGCAGATCGATCTGGTGATCACCAACAGCGGTGGTCTGCAAGGATTCGATGCCATGTGTCATTTGCCGTCGACCCTAGAGATGCTTGGGGTGCCTTACGTCGGACATTCGCCAATGACCGCCGGTGTGCTCGACAACAAGCATCTGTTCAAGCATGAGATCACTGCTGCCGGTCTGCCGACGGCGCCGTTTGTCACGGTGGGGATCGATGAAGCGTTTGAGGCGCCGGACAAACAGGCTGCCATTGATGCCATTGCCGGGCGTTTCAACGATGGCTTTATTGTGAAACCGGTCTCCGGACGCGCTTCGATTCACGTCTATCCGGTGTTTGACCGCCGGGAGCTGGCAGCCGTAGTAGAAAAAGTGCGGCTGGCGACCAGCCACACGGTGATGATAGAGCCGTTTCTTGCCGGACGTGAATTTGTGGTCGCGGTAGCGGGTGAGTATGTATTCAAAGAGGGTCGATTAACCCAGTCTTCAACACCGCTGGCATTTTCGATCACCGAGAGGTTGCTGGCAGCGGATGAGCCCATCTTTACCTCTATGGACGTAAAGCCTATCACTCAAGATCGCCTAGTGGCGGTTGACGAGGAACCGCTGCGTAGCCAACTGGCGGTGATTGGTCAAAAGATTTTCCGTCAGCTTGGGCTACAAACTCTGGTTCGCGTAGACCTGCGTATGGACACACGCGGCCAGTTATACGTGCTGGAAACCAATCCGAAGCCTGATTTGAAACGTCCGCAAGGCAATCAGATTAGCTTGGTTTGCCATGATCTGGCCCGGGAAGGGATGAGTTACACCGATTTAGTGCAATCACTGGTGTTTAACCGTTTGTCGTTCCTCAAAGCGCAGCGGCCGCTCGCGGTGGCGCATTGTCTTACGGCGCAGTTTGATGCGCTGTATGAGGTTCAGGAGGGGTCATGAGTAAGCGTATTGGGGTACTTCTGACGTGTCTGACGGTCAGCCAGAGTGCACTGGCGGACAGCCGTCCTGAACGCCTACTGCTGGCGACTCAAGAGTGGTTCCCATACCAGTATCAGGTCAACGGCGTAATGAAAGGGCCGGGCATCGACAAAGTGAAATGCGTGATGCGGGTGATGCAACAGCCGTATCAGTTGACCATGACCAAGTGGGACAAGGCGCAACTGCAAACGGAGGTAGGCTCTCAGCACGGCTTCTTTCTGGCGTCACACAACAGCAAACGCGATGAATACGCCGTGTACTCAGATGCCCTGGCGGATCAGAAGTGGAGTTGGTTCTCGCTCTCGGAAGCCTCTGAAATCAACAGTTCGATGTTTAAGCCTCAGGTTGAGGTTGCCGCGCTGTTTGGCTCCAACAAATGGTACTGGCTGCAGAAGAATGGCTATCAGGTGAGTAAAAAACCACGCACGCCCAAAGCATTGCTGGAGCTGATGCTCAACGGCGATGTTGGCGCGATCCTCGGCAACGATGCCGTCATTGAACAGACGATTAAGAAAATGGGCATCAGTTACCGGGCCATCACCCGAACCAAAATGAAGTCGCAGCCACTTGGCGTCTACTTCTCGAAAGCATTTGTCACACAGTATCCCCGTTTTCTGACGGAGTTTAACCAAGCTGCCAAGCAGTGTCGTTAACGCCGTCGCGAAATTACAGCAAAGGTAAATCATATGCCGCTATCAATCAGAATCATCAGCTCTCCAGACGGCGAAAGTATTGCGCAGTGGAATCAGGCCTTTCCAGAGGAAGGGGGCGAAATCGGTCGGGCGTTTGGTGCGACGCTGCAACTGAGCGACGCCAGTCGTGAAGTCTCTGGAACGCACGCTATCATTCGCAAAACCTCACGCGGTTATCAGATTGCGGACAACAGCACCAACGGCCTGTTTATCAACGGTTCGGATGAGCCGCTTGGCAAAGGCAATCAGTCAACACTGAGCGACGGCGACGTGTTGGATATTGGTCGTTATCGTTTGCTGGTGTCGTGTTTCATTCCGGAGAAAGCACAGGCTCAGCGATTGACGGAGGTTCCCACTGCCTCACAGTTTGGGGATGACCCGTTTCGTACCGAGCTAAGCAGCATGTCGGTTGAGCCGAGCGAACCCGAAGATCCGCAATTCACGATTTCAGATTTTGATGTGGTTGACGACGATCCGTTTCTAAGTGACGACGTCACGCGTGAACGTCAACGCCTTGGTTTCGATCTGGAGTTTCAGACTGAAGAAGATGATCCGTTGGGCGAAGAGGCTTATCAGGCATCGTTGCCAGCGACAGCGCAGGAGCCGTCTCCGTTTGAGGCGCAGCCCGTCCAGTTTGCGCTGACGGAATTTCGTAAACACGAACAGCGACTCCAGCAACAGACAGATAAAGCACTGGAAATGGCGCTGACGCGTTTGTTGGCGGACATTTCTCCGCAAGCGATGGAGTCAATGTTTGACGACCTGTCCGGAGCCGGTTTCTGGTCTCGCAAGCCTAAGTACTGGGATATGTACAAACGCTACTTCGCCCGCCAGGTCGACAACCGCGACTGGCAGGTGAAATTTCAGGCTTATTTTCATGACGCGCTACGTCTGCAACGCAATCTGGAAGGAGACAAGCAATGATGCGTCGTTTGAGTGTACTGCTACTGAGTCTGGTGTTGTCAGGTTGCAGTTTCTGGGGCGATGAGCTGGTGGTCCCACAACTGGTGGTCAACATCAAAGCGGCCTCGAACATCAACCCGAATGTGGAAGGTAAGCCATCGCCGGTGGAACTGCGCATCTACCAGTTAACCGACAGTCAGGCCTTCAACCAGGCCGATTTCATCCAGATTTATAACGACGAACAAGGCGTGTTGAAAGCCGAGCTTTTGTTAGCACGTCAATTGGCCAGTGTGCTACCCGGCGAAAGCCGTCAGGAGATGCTGCCGATGGCGGCGGGGAGCAAATACATCGGCGTGATCGCCGGCTTTGCGGATTATCGCGAGGCAAAAAATAAAGTGATTTACAAACCGCTGATTGTTAGCTCAGCGGCCATCAATATTGAGATCGACGGCATCAACCTGTCTGTATCGGGTGAAGAGGAAAAATAATGGATACCAATAAAGTCGTCTGGAGCGAAGGGATGTTTCTCTCTCCGCAACATTTCCAGCAGCAAGAGCGTTATCTGGAACACTTTGCACGCGAGTTTGCTGGCCAGATCAGCCCTCAGTCGTATGGCCTGACGCAACTTGAGCTCGACCGTTCATTACTGGATATCGGTAAAGTGTCGGTGCGCCGTGCACGAGGTATTTTTCCGGACGGAACACCGTTTGATATTCAGCACTCTCTGGTGTTAGATGTGGCGAAAAATACCCATCATAAAAAAGTCTATCTGGCGTTGCCGGTGAGCCGGCCAGGTGCCGTAGACGTCGGTGAAGACAGCCGTTTGCGTCACACTGCCAGCGAACACCCGGTGTTTGATACCAGTCGTGAACACAGCGATCCAGTGCCACTGGAACTGGCGACCCTCAATATTGAACTCAAGCTGGAGGGGGATGAACTCCAGGATTACACCCTGATTGCGGTGGCGGAAATCAGTGAACACAAGTCGGAAGGAGCGGTGGTGCTCAATCAGGCCTTTATTCCGCAAAGCCTGCATTTTGGCGTATCCAGCTATCTGAAAGACTGTGTCGCCGACGTATTCGCTCAGGTGCAATACCGGGCGCGGGCCATTTCTACCCGTTTACAGGCGGAGACCAACAGCAAGAGCTATCAGGCTTTGATGCGCGATTATCTGTGGTTACAGGTTTTGGGCGTGTGGATGCCGAAACTGGAGCAATGGAACAGTGACGGGACACTGTTAACCCGCCACCTCTATCTGGAATGTGTCGCCATGGCGGGCCAGATGCAAGGGCTGGAGGGCAAAATGCCGAAGTCGTTTCCGCTTTGGAATCAGAATGACCTGTACGGGATTTTTTCCGCGGTCTTTTCTGAGCTGTTGGTGCTGCTGCGTGAAGTGCAGATCGATAACGTGACTACGTTGAAGTGGGATCGCCAGCTGTTTGTCACCCGTCGTTTGCTGCGGACTCTGGTTCAGGATCGCAGCCTCTACCATCAGGGACGCTTTATTCTGGTCGCGACGTCATCCATCGGCGCTGCGCGTCTGGGCGAAGAGTTCCCTCGTGCCACTAAGCTGGCTGGCAACAGTGATATTGCCGGTTTGGTGCGCAATGCCTTGTCGGGGGTGTCATTGCGCCATTTGCCGTATGCGCCTTCTGAGCTCAAATCCCGCCATGATGCGGCTTACTTTGAAGTGGATACCAAGTCAGAGCTGTGGCAGTCACTGGTAAAGAAAGACGAAGCGATCGCGCTGCATATCGATGAGCGGATTGAAGACATCAACGTTGAATTTCATGTGATCAGGTAGGTAGTTGTGGCAGGACTTTTTAACGAAGAACCCACGGTTCAAATCCGCCGAGTAGCGGGTAATCCGACGCAAACACAGCGGGTAGCCAAAACCAGTCAGGCAGACATTTCTGGTACCGAGCGCCTGATTGAAAGTCTCGCGGTGTACGGCAGTCCGCTGCTCAATGCCGCGACCGAATTACTCGGGATTCTGGTGACCGTCCCGCGCCAGGGATCGCCACGGGATATAGATCGCTTCCGGCAGAAACTGCTGGATGCCATCGCCCTGTTTCGCCAGCGCGGGCTGTATCTGGAATACCACCCGAGCATCGTCGAGAAAAGTTGTTTTGTACTGTGCGCGGCATTTGACGAAGCGATTCTCTACACCGCGTGGGGAGAGCGGGCACGCTGGGAAAACCATTCTCTGCTGAGCAAAGTGTTTTCACAGCGCAACGGAGGTGAAGCTTTCTTCGCCTTACTGGACAAGGCCAGCCAGCAGCCGGGCAAACTGGTCGACTTTCTTGAGCTGCAATATGTGTTGCTGATGCTCGGCTTTAAAGGTCGTTATCGCCATGACGACGAGAGCCCGTTGCACGAAATTAAGTCTGATGTGTATGCCCTGATCCGCCACTACCGCAGTGAGAGCGCGTTGCCGGTACCGCGAACCCCCGAACTGATTGAGGGTAAGCAGCCCTGGCGCATGCTGAGTATGGGCAAAACGCTGGCGTTGGCCACGCTGATTGCTGCCGCAGGTTATGGTGCCTCTGAGTACTGGTACTACAACCGCAGCCAGCCGATTTTGCAGCAGTTCAGTACTATTGACATGTCTGGGGTGAACCTCCGGCAGGCCGATCAGGATCTGGTTTATGTCAGTACCGAAGAAGACATCGGCCATGTGCGCCCGGAACTGAGCAACGCAGTAGCAACACCGCAGAGCACGACCCGTCCACAGTGGGACATTGTTCTGGCTGTATTTTCCCGTGCCGACGATGCCGCGCGGCTTGCCTCTGAACTTAAACAAGGCGGATACGATTCCTATACCCGCGAAACGTCACACGGCATCGAGTTGTTTATTCGCGCGGGAGACAATCTGGCTGTGATTCGCAAGCTGAAGAATGAGCTCAATGTTCGCTTTGACCTCAACGCGACGATAAGAAGAGCGCAGAAATAATATGATCAAAAAAATTCTTGTATTGATATGGATTGTTGCGTTGATCACCGCGTGCAGCGCACTTTGGATAGGGTTACCAGCGGAGCAGCCGCAGTGGCCGAAATGGCTCGCGCTGGGTATCACGTTGTTGTTGATTGGCGCCACCTTGTTCTGGTGGTGGAAACAGGCAAGTAAAGCCTCGCGCGATAATGAGCTGCATGATCAACACGTGTTGCTCAAACAAGACACCAGCGTGATCCAGCAACTGTTCAGACTGGCCACTAAGAAGGTGCGTGGTCATGGTCGCAGCAAGTTGGACAGCATTTACAGCCTGCCTTGGTATTTATTGCTTGGCGGTGAAAAAGACGCGAAAAGTGCTATGTTGCTGCAAAACGGTTTCGAACCGGTCACGGAACGTCATCTGGAAGACAGCGATACCGAACAGTACCTGCGCTTCTGGAGTAATGATCATGCGGTAGTGATCGAAGCCGGTCACCGTATCTTTGACAGTGAAGGCGTCGACGAAGCGCTGTGGCAGGTACTGGGACAACAACTGCTTAAATATCGGCCACGTCAGGGTCTGAACGGCGTGGTCACTATGATCGGCTGTGATCGTTTGCTCAAGGGCGACCGCAAAGAGCGCCAGAAACTGGCCAGCATCTATCAGGAAGCGGCGTTGTCGATGAGCGCCCTGCTCAACATCAATCTGCCGGTGTACAGCGTATTCTCCAAAGCGGATGCGATCGCCGATTTTATCGAGTTTTTTGCAGGGTTTTCCGGCTGCGATGTGGAAAACCCGTTCGGTGTGACATTCAACTGCGATGCGGATCGCCGTTTCGATAAACACCAGTTTGAGCTGCAAAGTAAAGCGCTGCTGAAAACGTTGGCGGAGCAACAATTTGAGCTGCTGCGTAACATCAGCAGTGAACAGTCCGGTTCGGTGATCGCCTTGCCCTACCAATTGCGGATCTTCTTTGAGCGCATCAATGAACTGCTGACGGACATCGGGCGTGAAAACCGGGTGCGCGAAGCCGTATGGATTCGCGGTGCGTATCTGCTGTCATCCGGACAAAAAGGCGTGGAGCATGATCTGCTCACACAAGTCGTGGCGGAGCGTGCGGAATTTAACTCATCCAGTACCCGGGAGCAGTTGCCGGGACGTCGCAGTTACTTCACGTCACGTTTGTTCAGCCATGTGATCCTGCCGGAAAAAACCATTACTGGTGTCAACGAGTTGCGCCATGCCGGTTACCTGGCGGTGCGCTCTCTGGCGGTTGTGGCTGTGGTCGGTGTATTGTCGGCTGCGGGCTTAGTGCTGAAAGACAACTGGAATCAGGATGAGCAGTGGCGTGCAGACGCCATGACTCAGCTGCGTTTGTACGGCAGTGACATTCAGCGTCTGGAGAAGAACTATTCCATGCCAGACATGATTGCGGTACTTAATGAACTGCGCACGGTGGCGGAGCAGGGCATTCAACCCAAAGCCTGGTATCAGCAGGTCAGCATCAAACAGAGCGATACCGCGGCGCGGATTTACAGCACCTATCAGGAACAGTTGAACCTGATCCTGTTGCCAAAACTCGAAGAGCTGATCAGCAGCGAGTTGTACGTTTACGTCAATCTGGGGAACCCGAGCAAAATCTTTGAGATCCTGCGCTATTACCAGATGCTGTTTGACCGTCAGCAACTCGACATTGTGGGGATGCAGGCCTATCTGCTGGATAACCTCAAGGATCAGGGCAATGTGTCGTCGGATGACATCAATACGCTGTCACTGCTGATCAACGACCTGTTTAAGAGCAATTACGACCAGCGCCTGGCCCCTAACTACGAGTTGATTGCCGTGGCAACCAATAATCTGGAGGGCTTGTCACCGGAGCGCCTTATCTATGCGCGTATCAAGAGCTTGCCGGAGTATCGGACTCAGGTGGATGTCCGTCGTCAACTGGGCGAAAAGTTCGACAGCATGTTCATGTTTTCGGAGGATTTCCATGGCTATTTGATCCCGGAGATTTTCACTAAGCAGGGTTACAGCCAGATCGATCTGAGTGCCAAGTCAGAATTGCTGCGTAAGCAATTGAGTGAGTTCAAAGCCATTCAGGGCGACATGTCGGGAGCATCGATTGCCGAGCTGACGGATTTGAGTAAGCAGATCCAGCGCCTCTACTTTGCCGACTACATCTACTACTGGAAAGATCTGATCAATAACATCCACATCCGCCAGTTTAACAGCCCGGTGGAGTTGGCCTACGCGCTGAGAAGTGCACGTGAGCCGGCCACCAGCCCGGTGCTGGACGTGCTCGGCGCGGTGGTGGTCAACACGACGCTCGCCGTCGAAGAACAGCCGGACACCAAAGAGAATAAACGGACGGCCAGTCAGCTGGGGTTGAAGAAGGTTGCTAAGGGGTTGCGCACGGCAGACAAACTCAACCGTGCCGTCGGCGAAAAGCTGTTGCGCTTGCAACCTTCATTTGTTGTTAATGAAGCGTTCCTGTCGTTTGCCAACTATGTCAACGGCAGCGGGAAAGCCGGAGATGCGGTGCCACTGGATGGCCTTATCCAGCAGTTTGATGCGCTCAACACCTACTACGATGCCGCATTATCCAGCTCCAATCCGGGCAAGGCGTTTCACGGCTATGCGCTCGCCCATGCGGAAGGCAGCCAGGATGCGATTGTTGTATTTCAGCGTCTGGGGGCCAAAGCGCCCGGGCCGGTAGCACAGTGGACCAAAAACATCAGTGCACAGGCGTGGCGCCAGGTCGTGACGGGCAGTGTGAGCTACCTCGACAAACAGTGGGACGAACAGGTCTACCAGTTTTACGTGGCCGCAATTGAAGGACGTTTCCCGTTCGCGTTGCAGGGTCGTGGTGAAGTGAACCTCAACGATTTCGCCCAGTTCTTTAAACCACAAGGTCGGGTAGACCAGTTTGTTGACCAGTTACTCAAGCCATTTGTTTACTGGGACAACGGAGTGCTCAAGTTGCACGAAGTCGATGGTGTGACCCTACCCATTAGCCAAACCAGCCGTCAGCAACTGCAACGGGCTCGCCGACTGAGTAAAACCTTCTTTGGTCCCACGGGGCAGGAGTTGGCGCTGAAACTTGGCCTCAAAGCCAGCTCGATGAGTACGGACGTAACAGAGTTCCAGCTGAGAGAAGCGGAAAGCGTGTTCAGTTACAAGCACGGCCCACGCGTGTGGCGTGAAGTGGACTGGCCGACAACCGGGGTAGACGGCTACCTGAGCGCCAACTTTTACAAAGGGGACAATCGTGTTGCGACCCAGGCATACACAGGTCAGTGGGCCCTGTTCCGCGCGCTGTTTGAGGGCGACAGTAGTGCGACGGCAAGCCGGTTAGTACGCAAGCTGAATTACAAGATCAGCGACAACAACATCGTACTGGATTACACCCTGCGTGATTCCAATCAGACGTTGGATAAGTCCCTGTTCACCCACTTCAGTCTACCCAAGCAGTTGTGATGGTCAGGGCCGAACAGGTAGGGGCCACAACGGAGCCTGCCGAGCAAGCGCAGACTTACGTTAAGCACTATGCGTCGCCAGAGGCCATGTGGCGAGAATGGCAGGCGCTAGAGGCCTGTCGTGGTGTCGGCGTTCAGCGTGTGCATGCGGTGGATACTGATAGGCAGGCCTTAATACTGGAGTTCGATTCATCAGCGATGCCACTGAGTGAATTTGATGAGGCCGATCTGGCTCTGTTTGTCGCAGTTTTGCCTGCGCTCGTGTCGGTGATTCAACACTGCCACGCGCGGGGCTGGGTTCATGGGGACATCAAGCCCTCAAACATTGTGTATGTTCCCACAACCCAAACAATTCGATTGATTGATTTCGGCGCGAGTTATCGCATTGGCACATCTCGGGAAGCACTGTCTGAATGGCAGGTGACGCCTATGTTCGCCACCGGCCAGCAGGTACGTGGGGAAGGGCTGGTGCAAACGGGAGATGACTGGTACGCGCTGATTAACATCATCGATCAGGTCATGCCTTTTGCGCATGACCGCCTATTACTCCAGGCGCTTCAAAGCGTTCGGGACGGTGTGGCAGCCGACATTAAACAATCTGAGAGAACAACAAAATGATAAATGATTTACAAAATGCCACTTCCTTGGGAAAAACCATTTATGACCAGGCGACGGCCGGTGAATTTAACGGCGTTGCCATTGGGGACAGCGCGTTTGATTTCACGACCGGTATTTTTGAGAGTACGCCACTTGGCAAGGCCGTCGATATTCCGGTGGAAAAAATTGAGCTTGGCTTTAGCAAACTCGAGAAGACTCAGGCGGTGGAAGAGGTAAAGCAGAAATTCCACCAGTATATCAGCCAGAAAACGGCCAACAACGTGTCTGCTTTCACCACGCCTTCGGTATTGTCGGCAGACCGACGTTCCCAACTGCAAGGGAAATCCGGTCAGGCCTGGTTGACCGGTGCGCAGCAGATTTACGCCAAGCACCAGGGCGAACGATTCTACAAAATGCAGCGCAAGGCACAGGACATGGCACGTTCGCTGAAAAAGAACCCAATGAAGGTTGTTAAAGTGCCGTTGAGCGTGGTCCCGCTTGGTGAGATCGCCAAGCTGGGCATCAAGGCTGGCGAGTACGCGGTGGGTAAGTACACCGGCAAGCGGCGCGCGCGCAAGAAAGGTGAATACACTGCTGCGGGTAACAGCAACATGCTGACCGCCAAGTTGGGCAAGCAGGAATATAACCGCAAAAAAGCCAAATGGCAGGCGAAAGACATTGCTGACTTAGGGCCACAAATTCAGCGGAATTTGTACAAGCTCAAACAGTCGGTGGAGATCCTCAATGCACGCAAACAGCAGATGAATGTGTGCAGTCAGAAGTTTCATCAAGATCCGACCAATACCGCCGCTCTCGGCGCTTTGGTTAAGAGCCGTGAGGATGCGGCGATGAGTCTTTATGAAGTAAAGCACTACGTCGAAAAAATATCTGGTATGTGCAAAGCCATGGAGGCGACAGCGTTCACCATCAACGCTTATATGGAAGGCTTGGATCAGATCACTGATCAATCAGAGCAGGACATTCTGAGCACATTCTGATGAAGGTAACAGGGGCTGTGATTTTTCACGGCCTCTGTTGTTTCTGGTTACACGTTAATAAAAAGGAAAGGCCTATGACCAACCCGACTCAACGTTCGCTTGAATTTGATATATTCATGATAAAGAACGAACGCGGTAATCTGTTGCCGATGGGAAGCTGTACCCGACTCCTAGAGCAGTGGCTGGACACGC